>WTGE01000301.1 GCA_011525445.1 Synechococcus sp. CO36386bin_37 | reverse complement strand
TGGGGGGAGCGTTCCTCCATCGATCTCGACGACCCCGATCTCTCCCTGCACCTGCACCTCGGCCGCGGGGAAGCCCAGCTGAGCCTCGATGGCAGTGGCGGCAGCCTGCATCGTCGTGGCTACAGGGCCGCCATGGGAGCGGCACCGTTGAAGGAAAATCTGGCCGCTGGGCTGATCAGCCTGACAGGCTGGGATGGAAGCCAACCCCTTGTGGACCCCTGCTGCGGTTCAGGAGTGCTCCTGATCGAAGCGGCCCTGGCCGCCTTGCAGCAGGCCCCTGGGTTGGAGCGCCACTTTGCCCTCGAGGGCTGGGCCGATTTCCAGCCCGAGCTCTGGGACAGGGAAGTCGAGCGTGCGCGGCAACGCCGCAGAGGAGACCTCACACTTCCCCTCCTGCTGGGGATCGAGGCAGACCCCACCGTTGCAGATCAGGCCCGCACCAATGTGGAGGCCGCCGGCCTAAGTGGAGTCATCCGCATCTGCACGGGCTCGTTCGAAGCCGAAGCGTTACCTGACGGCCCAGGGGTTTTGGTCTGCAATCCGCCCTACGGCCAGCGCATCGGTGACGAACAGGAGCTCGATGCGCTGTACAGCGCCCTGGGGCAATACGTGCGCCAGGAAGCCTCCGGCTGGCAGCTTTGGCTGCTGAGTGGCAATCCCAAGCTCACGGGTGCGCTTCGGCTCAAAGCATCGCGGCGGATTCCCGTGAGCAACGGCGGCATCGATTGCCGATGGCTGCACTACGACATTCGCTGAAGCAACAGCACCCGTTCAAAGGTCTCAGCGGTCGAAGGCGATAAAGCTGCCGTTCACGGAAAAACCTGCATCGGAGTCGACCTTGATCGAGACACTGGCGACCGGTGAGAGACGATTTATAGCGCTGGCCCAGCAGCGATAGATCTCGGCATGAATCGCACGGGCAACGTGCTCGGGTGCAGAAAAATATTTCATCCATTGACCATTCGAACCACGCTTGCGTTGCGCCAACTGAGATGCATTGCGTTCAAAGCTGCAGTCAACAGTTGCAACAGCAATCTGCGCGAAACGTTGAAACACTTTTTTGGCTAGAAATGCCTGCATCATCCGATCATTTTGACGGGGCTTCAGCAGATCTTCAAAAGATCGTTTGGCCCATTGATCAGACGCATCCGCCAGCCGCTGCGCCTTTCGTTTCAGCCCCCTAGGCCAGTAGGACGGATCAATCCCGCGAAGAATTTGATAGAGGTCGAGATGAAGCAAGAGAGCAGATGGCAGGGCCGACTCACGCGACAACCGCTTGACATGACTGGCCTGGAAACAAGACTGTCGCTCTAAAGCCAGGTCGTAATCGTCATATTCACAGCCAGACCGATCCAAAACCGACCCACTGAATTCAACCCTGAGGTCATCACCAAACAAGGGAAAATCAGTCTGAACCGCAGTCTTGATAACCGACGACTTTCCAGAGCCACAAGGACCCGCCACTAGAAAAAGTGTCGACGCCCCTTGGTCCCAATCAACACCTGAACCAGATTGCTCCTCAGGGACAAGATCGTGCGGGAAGCTTCGCCCAAATGGAAAGCGCAACGATCACAAAGCGGCGATTTGAGCCAAGTTAAACGGGCGTTAACCAATCACAAACAACTGATCCTCTAAGGGTCTGCGGCAAAACCCGTTCGGGCGCTCGAGCTGGTTCAGGCCCGCCCCATCAGCGCACGCACAGTTTTCATCAGACCCTCAAGCGTCTGCGGCAGGAACGGCCCCTTCAAAACCTGCCCACCAATGCGCAAACTGATCCCGGCCAGCAACAGATTGGCAACGGCGAGCGTCAGCAAAGCATGCATTAAATCCAGATTCCACTGGGCCTGAATCCAGAGCAGCATTGACACCTCAGCCGCCAGAAGCGCCAGGAAAAGAGCCGTGCCGCCAATGGCAAGAAACAAACCACCACTGATCAGGCGGCGTTTTTCCCGATCCACCTCCTGCAGGGCGATCCGCACATGAAGGTCCATCACCGACGCGGCAAGAGCTGTCACCCGAGCTGCGGCTCCAAATCCTCGCGGGGAGTTCTGCTCAGCCATCAGGAACGCCGTCCTCCGCGCAGCATGCTGCCCAGCAATAGACCAACACCAAAGGCCACACCCACCGCCAGCAGTGGTCGCTGGCGAACAGGAGCCTCGATCTTGGGCCGCAGGGTGCTGTTCAGCTCATCGAGCAGCTGCTCCAGTTGCTCTTCCAAAGGATCGAGGCTGTCGGCCCAGTCGCGACTGCGATCGCCAGCACTATGAAAGAGATCCTCAAGCTGATCACGCACCCCTTGCGCGGTGAGGCCAGTGTTGGCTTCGATCAGACGCACCAACTCGTCGACACTACCCCGCGTCGCTTCCAAGGTGTGTTGAGCCAAATCAGGCCAGCGCTCTTGGATCGCGGGGAGCAGGCTGTCGAACCGCTCGCGGAAGATGTGCTCAAAGCGGCCGCTGGAATGCGACGGTGTCGAGGCCATCAAAAGCCTGTTAAATCATTCCGTTCATCGTAATCAGATTTCTTATCCCTGCCCTCATAATGATGAAATAGAAATTAAATCAATAGGACAATGAAGATTAAAGGCATCTTCAAAAAACTAGCCAGCGCGAAAGGACTATCGGTTCAACTCCAAACAACCGACGGAGAAACTATTGGAAGAACAAGTCAATTCAAGAGAAATAAATTCACCCTAACCATCAAAACACCGAACAAAAATGAGACCCAAAAAGGTCGCATCAATGTAATCGTTTCAGACCTAAATGGCAATGCAGCTAATTTCAAAAGCAGGGGAAAGCTCGTCGACCTATCACCCGACAAGCAAACATTCAACTTCAGCATTAACACCAAGAAAAAGAAGAAAACGCTGAGGATGAAACTCGGCACCGAACTCGCAGGAAAGCCGGAAGCAACATGGCAACTTGGAGACATCCGTAGCCTCAACACCTCGGGAGTCAGCCCACACATCGAGGCCTCAGAGAACGGCTTCAAACTTGCCTACCCAGCAGGAGGCTTTACCAAGATTGACGATCTGAGCAATGGCTTTCAGCTCACCAATCGAGGGACAATCGATCGAATTTCAGACTTAACAGTTGTAACGTCAGGAGACGGAGTGCGACGCGGATATTACGTCGAACTCAATCCATCAACCAATGAAAAAGAGATTTTCACTGCCGAGATTTCAAACGACTGGTTAACCCTCAGCAATCCAGTTTCCACCGGCTTCACGGATGGTGGATCGATGGCTTGGGGCGTTCCCGATGCCGTCCGACTGCCCAATGGGAAAGTGAGGCTCTACTGGGTTGAAGACCCACCAGCGGGCGGCCGGGAGCACCGAGAGTGGATCGTCAGTGCAACCTCCACTGACACCAAAGGCACCTCATTCAGGATGGATCCAGGTCAACGAACCACGGGCGGTTACGTCGACTTTGAGGTGCTCCAAGCCAAAACCGGCGACTGGATTGCCGTGATGTCGTCCACTCCGGAGACCCTGCCCAGCCAACCGCAAGGGATCTTCGTCGGCACATCAAAAGATGGACTGGGCTGGGACATCCGACCCGAAAATCTTGCTCCCAAAGGCATGAGTTATCTCGACCCAACAGGCGTCTCCATCAGCTCCAATCAGTGGCAACTGGTGATGGCAGAAAGCAACAACAGTCTTGGCGATCGGGATTACACCCTTGTCCAGACCACCTTGACCATGAGTTAGCAGTGCCGCGCTTCGCTCTCCTGCGTCACACCGGAGCACCGAACGACCCAACTGGATGCCATTTCGACCTACTTCTAGAGGATGGGGAGAGCTGCCGAACCTGGCGGCTCGCGACCGTGCCACGCCTCAATGAAGAGGGCCAAGCGGCGGTTGCCCTGCCTGCGCATCGAAAGGTCTGGCTGGAACCACGCAGTGCTGCCGTTTCAGACAACCGAGGCTGGGCCGAACGCATCCGTGCTGGCACCTACAGCGGTGTGCTCCCCAACGCCACGGATGCAGACGTCACCCTGCAGCTCGAGGGCGACCTACAGGGCTGCCTGCGCATCGCAGATGGGCACTGCTCCTTATCGAACCCTTGAGCTTTTCGTGGGTTCCGCTAGTTTCAGCCTGCTGACAGCCCCAGTTCCTGTTGGTTCATATCAATCAGGTTGGGTTAACGC
>WTGE01000239.1 GCA_011525445.1 Synechococcus sp. CO36386bin_37 | reverse complement strand
ATTTTTCGATGCCCCATTTATTAATTGCCTCAAGAGCAACTTCTGTATCACTTTGCGTACATAGCTTTACCCCTTCAGCTTGGAGTTCAAGTGCTATTTCTAAATAATTATAAATCTCACCATTAAACGTTATCCAAGAGGACCGATCTGAAGAAAGCATAGGCTGCCTGCCTGCTGATGAGGTATCAATGATTGATAATCTTTTATGGCCAAGAATAACCTTACTTGGATTGAGAGGAGTCTCATTAAAAGAAAAGCTTTCTCCATCCCAATACATTAATCCATAGTCATCAGGTCCGCGATGAGTTAACTCAGAAAGAAGTGCAGCTGGATCAAATTGAGTTGGTCTATCAAAAATTAAACCCAAAATTCCGCACATAATTCACTAATGCTTGAGGGCGAGCAATGAAATAACGATAGTGTACAGTAAGTTTGCTGTAATGTTTGCCACTGAAACCAGTGCAATGGTCGTGCTGTAATTCGTACCAGTACTGAGGGAAAAAGAAGCAACAAGCGCAGAAAAGATTGCAATATCATATAGATACTTAAATTCCTGCTTTTTGAGAATATTAAGGACTGGACTTAAAGTGCTTGCGACCAAAGAAGTGGCTGACCATGCCGCAATCCAAGGGATAATTAAGCTGACTTCAAGCCATTCTTCACCCAATAAAAATGTGAGGCTATACCTCGCTATTAGAGCAAGGGGGAAATAAAGAACAATCGACGTACTAACAAGCCTATAAAAATATCTTTTAAAAAGCTGGTCTGAAGCTGGGAAATCTAGATTCCTGATATACGAAGAATATTTCGATTGGAATACATCGGAAATGGCTGATCCAAGATGAGTATTAGGGAGAAATGCAATCCTCTGCGCAATAACATAAAAACCAACAAACGAGGGACTATATTGAGTATTCAAGAGGAAAAGAGGTGCTGCTGCAGATATTTGATCAAAAAATAATGATGGCACCTCAAGTAGAGGAAATCTCTTCCATCGCCAGGCAGTTAGTTTGAGAGATTCAAATTTAAGCTCGAACCATTGATTCCAGAGACTTATTCGACGTGATAATAGTACGATGCAACTTGCAAGAGCCGCAATGAATTCAGAAATAATGAGGTACATCAATTTATAGCTACTCAAATAACCCAAAAGCCTCAAAGATACGTTAAAGACACTTTTAAATGAATTGTATACAGCAATTACATGAAAGTCGCCAAATCTAAGCAAGATTTGCCTCTGTATTGCAGCAAGACCCAAAAGAAAAATGGTTAAAAAAGCAAATATCGTCGCATGGCTTGGCAAAGAAGAAAATCCAAAGACATCATTCAATGCAAAAATATATAAGGCCAAAGCCCCTAACAGAGAAATAGGAAGCACTAACAATAGGCTTAAAGAAAATAAAGTATTCATTTCATTGTCATCACTATTCACCAATAAAGCCGAGGTGTAGCGCAAACTTGCAAATGTAGAGAAAAGCGTAGTAAAGGATATAAAGATAGAAACCACCCCAATCTGCTCAGGCAAATAAATCCGAGTAATGAATGGAGTAGCAAATAAAGTGATTAATTGAGAGCAGACGGAGGATGATATTAATAGGCGGATAGGGCTATTTAGCAGCCATTTCTTAAAGCGAGAAGACAATTCAATCACTAGGACACCAGGGAGTGATCATTAGAACAAAAATATTTGCTCGGAAAGCATGAATCAGACGAAAACAAACTTTGATCAAACACTGGGAGCGAGAAAGGCAAATATTAGACTTGGCAAAATTGACTAAAGTATCAATACTCCAGAGGCAAGTGAGTTACTCGGCTATCACGGGCTGAGCGATAAGCAGCGATTAATAACTCAAGGCTGCGAAGCCCCTCTCGACCATCACATAAAGCTTCCGCTTTCCCCTGAAGCGTGTCAAACACATTGGCGTAGTAGGGCGGATGGCCGAATCCATACACGCTTGTGGTTTGATAGCTGGCTTCTTCAACCAAAGAGTCGTCAGAAGAGTTGTCGGCAAAAGACCAATGCTCTATTTGGTTAACCGCAGGGCCGCCGATCTTCACCGTGCCAGATTCTCCAAGCAGAGTGATCGATCCTTCTAAATTCTTGGGGTAAGTAAGCATTGTGACTGCCATGGTTCCCAAGGCGCCATTGCGCCAGCGCAACTGAAGAGATGCTGTGTCTTCCACCTCAATCGAGCGGCCTAATGTAGCGATAGATGCGCTAACACTTTCCACTGGTCCCACAAGCCAATCGAGTAGATCAACGTAGTGGCTGGCCTGATTCATGAGCGCACCACCATCGAATTCCCAAGTACCACGCCAACTGTCTTGGTCGTAGTAACTCTGGGGGCGCTGCCAGAACACATTGACCGCCACCATGGCCAACTGCCCAAAACGCCCAGCCTGTAATTGGCGTTTCACAAGTTGGAGAGTGCTGTTGAAGCGGTTCTGCTTCACCACAAATAATCGGACTCCTGCCTCATCACAAGCCTTCACCATCGCTACTCCATCAGCCCACCGAGTCGCCATCGGCTTTTCGGTGCACACATGCAGACCCGCTTTCGCTGCGGCAATCACCTGAGCTGGATGCATGCCGCTCGGGGTGGACAGCACAATCAGGTCAATAGAGGTGGAGTCAGTCTGGGCGGCATCCAACAGTTCGCTATAGGTATTGAACTGAGCCGGATTAGTTGCTGCACCATGGTGTTCCAATGCAGCTTCGGCAATTAACTGCTGAGCTTGCACCAACCGCTCAGGCTGAGTGTCGCAGATAGCAACCAGCTCAGCTCGGTCATGGTGGGCGGCAATCGCCTTAATGTGATTACGGCTAATCCTCCCGCAGCCCACAAGGGCAATACGAATGCGGCGATCGGTGATTGGGGCGATGTGATGGAGCATTTGAAAGCCGCCAGAGCGGCAGCAAGGTAAGTGCGGGGGCGGTTAGAGATCAATCACGAGGTGGAGGTATGAGATCACAACTGTTGGAGTCTGCCAACGATTGCCTCTGCCGCATGGCCATCTCCATAAAGATCGGGACGAGGCTGGCTGGCGTCGATAGCCAGCTGCTGCTGAATCGCCATCAGCATCTCAGCAGTATTTGACGGATCAGCAAGTCGGTTCCAACCACAATCCAAAAGTTCCACCCACTCCGTTTCGGTACGTACCGTCACGCATGGAGTTCCCTGCAAAAACGCCTCCTTTTGCACACCACCTGAATCTGTCACCACGAGGCATGCCCGTCGCTCCAGCAGAACCATTAATAGAAAACCTAAAGGTGGCGTGAGAGTGAGTGGTTTGAGTAAGTGCTGAAGTTGATAGGTTTCAATGCGGGCCCTAGTGCGAGGGTGCAGGGGAAGTAAGACGGGTAGGGGCTGCGTACGGCCCGCACCAGGGCCGTTGATTGCAACCGATGCCAATGCCGTAAGAATTGACTCCAAGCGGTCAGGAGTATCCGTGTTCTCAGCTCTATGGATAGTGGCCAAGACAAAGGGTTGATTAACCGCTGCAATCGATTTCAACCCAGCTGCAGCTTGGAGATCAATCGCGTGCTCCTGCGCCTTCTCAGCAAAAATCCGGGCCGCATCCGCCATCACATCTCCAGTTCGGATGACCCGCTCCAGAGGAATGCCTTCTCGCTGGAGATGGGAAACAGCAGTTTCTGTGGGAGCAAAGCAGAGATCGGCCAAATGATCAGTAAGCACCCTGTTCTGCTCTTCCGGTTGATGTCGATTGAACGAGCGCAGGCCCGCCTCCACATGCACCAAAGGAATCTTTAACTTGCTTGCCGCCAAGGCTCCAGCAAGCGTGGAGTCGGTATCGCCATAAACCAACACTGCACCTGGCCGTGTGTCCAGCAACACTCCCTCGATCGCCTCCAACATCCTGCCGGTATTAGCGCCATGGCTGCCGCCACCAATGCCCAAGTGGAAGGCCGGCTGCGGAATTCCCAGCTCGTCAAAAAACTGATCCGACATAGCTGCGTCGTAGTGCTGACCCGTATGGAGGATCTGCTCCTGAATGAAGCCACCTGTTGCGCTGATGGCACGGCTGACGGCCGCTGCCTTGATGAACTGAGGGCGGGCGCCCACCACCGTGAGAAGTTTCAAAGTGCTCACGCACGCACGACGTGTTGGCCGGGCGTAAAGCGGCCCCGCG
>WTGE01000232.1 GCA_011525445.1 Synechococcus sp. CO36386bin_37 | reverse complement strand
AGCGGCTCAGCTGGATGAAGCCGACCGCCCGGCTGGTGAACATGGCCCGCGGCGGCCTCGTGCAGCTCGAGGATCTCTGCACTGCCCTGCGCAGCGGGCAGCTCGCTGGTGCTGCCCTCGATGTGCTGCCGGTGGAACCTCCAGGCCCCGAACTGGAGGTGTTGCTGAACACACCCAATCTGTTGATCAGCCCCCACATGGGCTGGAGTTCCCGCCAGGCCCGCAACCGTTTGGTGCACACCCTGGCCGGGCACCTGCACACCTACGTCTCTGGAGACAATTCCTGACGCAACAGCGCGAACAGCACCTCAAAGTCCGTGCAACTGAGCATCTGCTCGATGCATCCGTAGGCATAGCCATGGCCCACCTCGAATCGCTCGGCAAACGCCCCATCTTCGAGGGTCTCCTGCCAGTGAAGAACGTCCCGGCGTCGCCATTGTTCAAGCTCCCGGGCTGAGCGGCAACCCAGCACTTCCCTGCTCTGGTCACGCTCACACTCAGCCAGGGCGTCCAGCCCACAGCGATAGGTGGCCGCCTCGATCGCATCCTGCTCGAACAGCTGATGAAGGGTTTGCAGGGCTTGCGGGAGATTCACTGGGCCCGTTGTTCAAAGTCCACTGCCATCAGATTCCACGGGGAAGTGCATCCTGACGACCGTTGATGTTGGTCAAAGCAGAGCTGGATCAAGACGACTGGGCCGGTAGCTGAGCAGGAAGGAATCCTCTCCCGCTCGCACGGCCGTGATGCAGTCGTTGCCGGTGTTCCAGACCCAGATCTGTTGCATGGGCTGGTGCTCGTTCTCCAATGACGTGCTCACCGGAGAGCCGTAACGGGAGCGCAGCCCTGCCAGCACCTCAGTCATGGAATCTGGTTGCAGCTCATAGACCAGTTGTTGAAGGCCGTGATCACCCATGCGCAGACGCAGTCGGCTCACGGGCAGCTCGCCGATCTGCACTGCCTTCGCTTCCAGAATGCTGGGCTCAGCCTCTTTTAGCGGTACGCCCAGCCGGGTTTCCAGGCTGTCACGATTCATCCCCCATTCCAGCCCGGGAACACAGGCCACTGTTTCAACGGGCTGTACAACAAGCATGAGGACCATGCAGAAGCCGATCAACAGGAGCTGGCATGGTCTGAACGCTGACTGCCTGAACGTGGACCAGACCACAGAGCGATCCTCATTCTTCAACACCGAGGCCACCCTATCGAGGGAGGACCGTTCTGGCCTCCGGTCAGGGCGTGCCACCACACAGCAACGCACGCCCGCTTGCGGCAGCAGACTCAGCGCTGGCGAGATCGCCGATATAGCTGCGAACGTCGAACATCAAGTGATGGAGGTTCTGAGCGGCGAATTCTGATCCACAACGTGCTGCGCTCTCAAGCCTTCGCATGGCTATGAAAGCTCAAGACCCTTAGCTTTGAGCAGGGAAGGATCAACGGGATGGTTCTGATGCAACCCAGGCGATGCGTTGCAATCCTCGTTTCGGCGCTGGTCGGCCTGGGCAATCCCTGCGTCGCTCGGCCCATTCAGGACAACGGTCGCTACACAACGCTGGGGCAACAGATCGAGACCCTCCGGCAAGACGATGGGATACCCGGTGCATCCGTTGCAGTCATCAACGCAGGAGTCATCGTCTGGGCCAGGGGGTTCGGTACGGCAGACCTGGCCACGGGCCGACCGGTCACTGCCAGCACCTTGTTTCAGGCGCAGTCCATCACCAAGACGCTGACGGCACTGGCCACGGTGAAGCTTCTTGCCAGGGAGGGGATTGCGCTGGATGAGCCGGTGAATCGCTACCTGAAGGAATGGACCATTCCTGACAACAAGTTCACCGAAACAGTGCCGGTGACCTTTCGCATGCTGCTGAACCACACAGCCGGCCTGAGCAATCCCTACCCGGACGGTTGCTGTGGTCCCAAGGAACCACTCCCCACTCTTCTGCAGGTTTTGAAAGGGCTGCCTCCGGCAACGAATCCACCCCTCACGGTCGAGCGCGTCCCCGGGACGCGCTACGACTACTGCAACGGCTGTTACACAGTGTTGCAGCTCGCACTGGAATCCATCAGCCATCAATCCTTTGAAACGCTGATGCAGGAGTTGGTGCTGACACCGGCGGGGATGACGAGCAGCACCTTCGACAACAGCTTCTTTCTTGCCGATCCAGGCACAATTGCCATTCCCTACGACGTTGATGATCGACCCCATAAACGGGCGCCGATGCGGAGTCCAATCCTCGCCACTGGGTTGATGTGGACCACGGCGAGCGATCTGGCCCGATTCAACCTGGCATTCACCAGGGCACTTCAATCAGGAGACCAGCTGATTGACAAGTCCCTGGCGGAACAGCTGATCCTTCCCAGTTCCACGGCAACGCGCAGTCTTGGATTCTTCATCGGAAACCGCGATGCGCAACCTCAGCCAGGAGGTCGCTATCTCTTCCATTCAGGATCAGGAACGGGTTATTTAAGCCTTTCAATCATTGAAATCAATGGTGAAAAAGGAGCTGTGATCTTAATCAATAAAGGCCCCAATCCTTGGCTCACAGACAATATTCCTCAATACGACTTCATCCTGAGCGTCCTGAAGCTCATCAACACGTCTCAACACTGGCCGGAGTGATGATCAGTCATCAATGATGCTCATTGATCATCAGTTGGAACGGAATGCTGTCAATTTTATGACCGATATTGGTCACCGATGACTCTGGCCGATGGTTCACCTTGATTCAGAACAACCAGTCTGAGCATTGTGTTGCAGTAGTCATCAGGAACCGAAATTGCGAAGCGTTAAATCTCTTCTTGGGTGGCGCTGAGTCAATTGCTTCCAGGACCATCAAGTTCCCAGGTGGGAATGGGCATCGGTTTGATCAGGGCCGGATGGCTGGGAGGTCAAACAGCCTGGCTTGGCTTCACTCTGCCTTCTGTGCAGTGTGAATGGTGATAAACGATGGCTGAGTCCATGGACTGCTGGTGGCGGAAGTAGCTGTCGTAGCCCAGGCTGTTCTATCGCTCCAACAGAAACTCGCGCCGGATCGGAATCGGGCCACTTTGATGGCTTTATCGGCCGTTCTGGTTCTGATCGTCCCTCATGCATAGGCACAGATCCTGGCGTTAGTTCTTGGCGGCCTGGTGAGTTTTGTGATCCTTACACCTCCAGAGCATGAATGCTTGCAGTCGGCTCGTGTTGCAGTTCCGCTGAGCCAACCGCTTGCTTTTGTGTTGTTGGTGGGATGGAAACTGCCCGCCTGGCGTGTCGTGATATTGAGCGCGGTGATGGGTCATCTGTTCCTACGCCATTAGATCCTCAGGCATGAACAAGATCTGTCGTGGGGCCGGTTGGCCCCGTTGGCGTTGGTCCTCAGCGCACTCAGGAGGCTTCCTTCTCGGCTGCATCCTTGCTGGAGTCATCCTTCTTGGACTCATCCTTCATGGATTCAGCTTCCACATCAATACAGACCGTGGTCGCAGCCAGTTGTTCCCGTGCAGCCAGCACGGGTTCTGCCCTGCCCTTCAGTTTGTCGGCAGCTTCAGCAAGCGTGAGTTTCTTGTCCTTGCTGACTTCTTTGACAGCTTCACGGAAGATCTCAACCTGATCGCGGTATTCCTGCACTTCCGCCCTCGCCAACTGCTCCTCAGCCTTGTTCAGGGAAGTGAGGGCCTTGTCGAGCTTCGCACCCGCTTTTTCAGCATCGGCAACTGTGGATTCAGCAGTGAGAGCGTTCACGGCAACCACAGCGGCATCCACCTCAGCCTGAGCGGCACAGACCTTCTCAATGCCTTTGACCACTTTTACCTCGTCCCTGGCCGCTTTCTGTTCAGCGGACTGGCAGGCAGTCAGTGCAAGGCTTAAGGCCAGAACAGCAGGGAAGGCACGAAGTGAGGCCATGAAATCGTTGGATCAACGATTGAAATGTAGTCAGATTTACTGCTCCAGACCGTCAGGATCTGCAATAGCTCCATTGGGAGTGTTTGGAGGCACTGCTACAGGTCAGGTCTTGAGCCTGCAGCAGTGACAAGAAGCTCAGCCGATGTAGGCCTGGCCTCTGTAGATGAGACCCCGATCACCCCTCTTGTTGGGGATGGGCTTGATCTGGTTGGTGGTGTCGATGCCGCGGTAGGCAGTGGACTTCTCGCGAGCTGCTCTTTTGAGTTCAGCCAGCTTTGAAG
>WTGE01000414.1 GCA_011525445.1 Synechococcus sp. CO36386bin_37 | reverse complement strand
ACTCACCAATGAAGAGCAGCTGATCCTGCTTTTGTGCAAAGTCTTTCTTGTTGACAATGAGCAACGCACGGCCTTCGCCGCTACCGGCATTGCCGTCGTTGCGCAGGGAGAGCTGCCCCCTCCAGGGGTGGGTGGTCGGGCTCAGCGTGAGATTCAGGATTGCTTTGCTGCGATCACTGCCCAGCCGTCCCAGGTTGGCCCGCATTGAGGCCACATCTGGGTTTTGTCGCAAACGCTGCAGAGCTGCTTCGAGGGCTGGCAGGTTGAACGCCTGAGCTTGCAGCGGCTTCAGTAGAGCCTTGCTCTTTGCGTTCAGCGCAGCATCCGGACCGCTGACCCGTAGTTCAACAAGCTTGCCTTCAATTAACTCCAAGCGTGCAGGGGTTCTGCTGGTGTCCACCACCACCCTGGAGTTGATGTAGCCCTGCTGCACCAGCTGCGCCGTCATGGCTGAGGCACAGCGCTGCAAGATTGCTTCGGGTGTTTCGGCTGGCTGGTTTTGGCAGCGCTCCAGTTCCTCTGAGAGTTGCTCAGGATCGGTGAGCGGGCTCTCGCGTAATTCAGGACTCAGTTCAATTTTCGGGGGCTGGGTCTGTGGCCGGGGTTGAACCAATGGAGCTGGGCCAGGCAGACGCACAGGTCCTGGCTGCAGAGCCGGTTCAACGAGTTGAGCCAGAAGCCACATCAACCGTGAGCAATCTCACAAAACCAGCCTATTTTGCCCGGACATGTCAAATGACTTTGCCTGCTGTTGAGGTCCCCCGAATGTGATGAAACGTGTCATTGGTTGGTCATTGCTGAAAGCGAGCTTGTTGAGCTTTCTGATTGCTCCTGCTCAGGCTCAAGTCCAAGTTCCTGCAGCGGCAAGTCCCCAATCACTAGGCACCTTGATCGGGGGGACAGCTGCTGATGTTGTCGTAACCGGAGGTACACAACGCGGCAGAAATCTTTTCCATGCGTTTAGCCGCTTTGACCTTGATAACAACTCGGTCACATTTGATGGCGCAGGCACCAATGGTGTTCAAGGAATCTACGGTCGTATTCATCAGCTTGGCGCTTCTAACCTTAATGGTGAAATTCGTCTTCGGAACTGGGGAGTTCCTAGTCCAGAGCTGCTCTTAATGAATCCATTTGGGTTCGTTGTTGGGCCTAATTTTTCTAGTTCTGGTCTGACATCTTTATCGCTGTCGGCGACTGATGCATTGGTGTTTCAGGATCCTGCTGATCAAGTGTTTCCTTTTGACATGTCGGTCACATCCGCTCAGCTTGGGGTGAATGATCCGGACTGGGAAAATTCAGCTTTTGTTGGCTTTGTTTCCGATAGTGCTTTCCCTGATGGGCAAGGTGGTTCGCCAATCACAGTAAATGGAACGATTGCTGTTGAGGAGTTGGGCTTGGCTGGCTCTCAGATTGATATTAATGGAAATATTTTCAGTGACCGTATAAGGTTGTTTGCTCAATCCTTTGCAGGTGCTTTTTATTCTGATCCTTCCCAGGGTTTTGGCCAGGGCTATCAGAGTGGGTCGCTAGATGTGGGAAATCTAGACTTTATTCCTTTTACTCAGGCTGCTCAGGTTGGAGGGGTTGCTGACCTTTCTGGGTTCGCCTCGACTCAGTCGGAATTGACGAATCCCAATGGTTTCGGGAGTTGCAATGCCCTGGCCTGCCCAGGGATGATTCGCTTTGCTTCAACATCAAGCATTCAGCCTGGTTTGGGCGGATCTGAGGCCTTTATGACGGTAGCTGGTAGACAAATAGTGATTGAATCAAATAATGGTTCTAGTCCTCTTGCCAATGCATTCTCTGCGCAGTTTGATTCTTATTTGGATGGCGGCATCTACAGTCATTTAATTCGGCTCCATGACAATCCGGCAGGATCAGCATCGGCTACCTCGGTGAGTGCTAGTGAGTCAATTGTGCCAATCCAATCGGGTGAGTTGACCCTTGATGATGTCATCAAGTCGGCCCAAGTTGCTCCACTGACAGCGGTAGCCGATCTCTCGTTTTCGCCATCTGCTGAGATGGCAATGGCTCCCAGTGAGCCAGTTCTTCTGGTTTCCAGTATTGATGGCTCAACCGCCGGAGTGGCTGGGGACTCCGCCTCGAACGTTTCATCAGTCTCCAGTGGTCAAGCGACCACAAGATCGACCCAGGCCCAATTCCTGACCAGTTCAGAGGTGAGTTCTTCACTGCAAGGCGCAGAAATGGCTAATGCTGAGAAAGTTTTAATGGCATTGGGATTGCAGGATATAGCTGATAACTATGAGCCCCTGAGTGCCGCTGAAGTGAAAATTTCTCTACAGAAAGCGATTGCTGATATTCGCGCTCAGGAATCTCCGCCAGTTGCCGGATTTGATCGCAATAATTACAACCCTGCTGTTCTTCATTTGCGTTATTTGAGCTCTGAAGAGGCGGCATCTACTGTTGGTGATCAAATCACCTTGGAGTTGATATTGATTACAGCAGAATCTGAATCTAAGGGGCTGCGGGTTGTATTGAATAAGCAAGAATTTGCTCGTTCATTGCGTGGCCTTTATGGCGCACTAGCGACACAGCAGTCAGTTCATTCAGACGACCCCACGAGTCCTGCTCGTTGGCTCTATCAGCAACTATTTGCCGCTATAGAGCCGACATTGCGCGACCGCGCTGTTACCACATTGCTCCTCAGCGCTGATCAGGGACTGCAGGCCATCCCCTATGGAGCTCTTCATGATGGAAATCAATTTTTGGGTGAGCGCTTTGGTTTGGCACTCACGCCTTCGCTAACGCTCACGCCTTTGGCTGAACCTCGCTTGGCTGGTGGCGCCATCCTTGCTTTAGGTGCCTCAAAGTTTGATGATTTAGCTCCTTTGCCTTTGGTTCCTCAGGAATTGCAGGGTGTTGTTAATGGCCAGGCTTCCGAGCTGCTGTTGAACAAAGCCTTCACTCCTGACTCCCTTCTCAAGACCGCGGCCGAGGAGCGTTATCGCCGGGTTCATGTCGCCACCCATGCTGAGTTTCTTCCAGGTGGCCCATCAGAGTCGCGTTTGCATACGGGCACGGGGCCTTTATCGCTGCAGGCTTTTCGCGGGCTTCGGGATCGCAGGCCAGGGTCGAGCTTGGATTTGATCAGCCTTAGCGCCTGTCGTACGGCCCTTGGTGACTCAAGCAGTGAGCTTGGATTTGCCGGGCTTGCACTGCAAGCTGGAGCACGTAGCGCGATTGGCAGCCTTTGGTATGTCGATGATGTGGCTACTTCTGCTTTCTTTGTGCAGTTGTATCGCTATCTCGATGTTGGTATCCCTAAAGCGGAAGCTCTGCAGCTCACACGCCAGGCTTATTCCCAAGGACTGATTCGTTTGGATGGCAGTGTTATTCGTGGGGTTGGCGATCAAGTATTAATCACCGGCTTAGATGCTTCCCAGCGCAATCTTGCGAGTGCAGGGTTGAGCCATCCTTACTTTTGGGGAGGCATTCAACTGCTCGGCTCACCCTGGTGAGGTCTCTTCTAAGTAGGTGGTCTGCCGAAGGCTGCCTTCCAGGTGTTGCATCAA
Source organism: Synechococcus sp. CO36386bin_37 (assembly GCA_011525445.1). The sequence goes on along the minus strand of WTGE01000414.1, from coordinate 633 downwards.
GCGACGGGCGTCACTGATAGAGAGATCACCGCTGCCGATGGCTGCTTCGCTCGCTTGGCGTAGCCGTTCCAACAACATTTCTGGGTCGTGTTCCATGGCTTCTAGAACATCGGAGTTGGTTTGACCACGCACCACATGTTCGACGCGATACGGGCCCCCAGGGCTGAGTCGAATGGAGACGGCATTCGTACTGCCAAAGAGGTTGTGCAGGTTGCCCATCACCTCCTGATAAGCGCCACCAAGAAACAGGCCGATCCAGTAAGACTCGCCTTCCCTGAGTTCATGCAATTCCAGTAGTGGTTTTGCAGTGCCACTGGCGATGAAGCGGGCAAGCTTGCCGTCGGAGTCACAGGTGAGATCGGCAAAGCTACCCAGCTGGCGGGGTTGTTCTTGGAGTCGGTGAATGGGCATCACCGGGAAGAGTTGGTTAATGGCCCACGTGTCGGGAGCCGAGCGAAAGATTGAGAGGTTGGCGTAATAGGTGCTGGCAAATGCAGCCTTGAGACCTTTGAGCTCATCGGGTAATTCCTCCTCGCCAGGCAGGAGATCAGCGATGGCGCTGCAGCAGGCCCAATAGAGCTGCTCGGCTTTGCCCCGTTCGGGCAGGCTCAAATAGCCCAGGCGGAAGGCGGC
>WTGE01000454.1:1113-4170 GCA_011525445.1 Synechococcus sp. CO36386bin_37 | reverse complement strand
AGCCAAGAGCAAGACCAGCACGGCGAGCGAAAGGTGTTTGACTGAAAGCCTCGGAGTCCGAGATTTGCGGGGCATCACCTGAGACGGCAAGCGAATGACACTCGACGGACTCTTGGCAGCGCCACGAATCTCACGTCCAAGTTGCAAAGAGGAGGTAATCTCACCTTCCGGACTCCCACCATCAGCGCGTTTCAGAACTGGCCAAATTTCTCCGGCGTAGCCGCGACTGGCAGCCCCAACTGACCCGCAAACACCGGTGACTGACCATGCAATCAAACGTGCCAGTGTTCTCGCATCTTTGCTGGTGTCGCTTTTTGACTGTTCCAGGAAACGATCCACAAAATCAATTGTTTCTCGCTCTGATTCAAAGGGCAGATCGGTACCATCAGCAAGATCAGCATCCGCCCAGAGTCCAATGAATTCAGAACGCGACGAGATAAAACGGGGTGGGTCGCCAACTGCCTGATTCCAGAAAAACAGGTCCGGGAGCACCAACCTCATTCGCTCTTCACGGTCGAAGTAGTACAGAACATTTTTGGGATCAACCAGCCCGACGCCGAGGCCAAGCCGATTCACTGCATCGAAAGCCTCTGAAAGCAACACGAACAGGTGATCAAGATCACTCAGTAAGCGATCAAAGTCTTCTCGACTCGCAGCGTCGGGATGACGTAAATGATTGGAAAGCTCATAGAGGCTACTGAAGCCAAAGGGTGCATCAGCCTCCAAGTCCATGCGAAGCCAAGTTCGCCCTGCTTCCTCGCGAAAGAACGAAAACAAGGGCAGCGTGAATTCTCCACCTGTTTCCAACTGCCCGCCTGCAACCGGACTTGAGAAGGTCTCCCCGGGATTGCATTCTCTCTCGATCCCCGCCGAAACGCTAGCCTCAGCAACGTTTGGAATCTCCACAAAAATGTTCGAGAAACCAACCCAGCCCCATCCAGGGATTGACTCGTTTAGGGAGAATTTCTTCGACATCAATCGGGGACTACCTATTCAATAATGCTGCGGAAAGGGCTGAACATAATGTAAAAAATGCACACTTCCTAAAGGTACGTTGTGTTGTATGGACGGAATCCTCACACCCCAAGGCCGTGCCCCTTCCTCACCAATCCGCTGCAGCGGCCCGTCCGGCAAAACACCGAACCAGCGGCCAATCGACAGAAAAACAGATGAAATTGATGGATTTACGACCATATTCACATGCCGCAAAGGCTCGCAATGCCAGAGCCAGGCAGTTAAACTGGGCGAAATAGAAAAGGGGAGAGCACTCCCCCCCAAAACTACCCCGCTGTTGCTTTCGCACGAGTCTAATCGACTCGAGCTCCAATTTACAGATCCCCGCCTGATTTCCACGCCAACTGTGAACAACAAAGTGAACTGGACCATGAGAACCTCGACTTTCCTCGCCTGCCTCTGCTTATGCGCCTCCGCCTTCGCATCATCGGGCAATACTTCAAGCCTCATGCAGCAGCTTTCGGAAGGCGCCGCTCAGGACGCGAACGCGGCTGCATCATTCTTTAGCAGTGGATTGGCCCAGATGAGGGCAGGCAACCGATCTGATGCTCTCGAAAGCTTTCGCCTGGCAAGCCAACACTCAGTCAGTGACGCTCGCTATTGGTACTATCGATTTGCGACAGAAACCTCTCTTGGGGAAACCGCTGCTGCGTCAATGTCGTTGCGAGTCGCTTCAACCGCTCGCTTTCAAAATCCCAGCAGAGAGAAAGAGACATTGGCGAGCATTTCTTCGATAACAGGGAATTTACGGCATCAGGTTGTCCTCGACTATCTAAAAACGCGTCTGGCTTTTTCGCATGGACAGACAGCGAAAGACATCATTGCAACCGCTCTGGAAACAAGAACTTCCCAGAGCACGATACTCCAGTCTCGTCTTGTAATGGCCGAACAGTCTGATGCTCCAAACGCAAGCCCAACTGTTCTCTCCGGGCATCAAGAGATTGCAATGGGAATGCTTCTCGGACAGGAACCAATTGCCGGCGTTACGGCTGATGATCTTGCCAGCTTCCAAACTTCCTCACGGCTGACGGACGAAAGCGACGAACTTTGGGCAAATCGCGTCGCCTCAGGTCTGGAAATGGATGATAATGAAGTGACTTGGCGTTTGGACGCATGCAGCGAGAACGAATCGACGTTTCAGGCCCTCGTTCCGAGCAAAATCATCGGAGAAATACTGCAGAAAACGGCCAGTCAGGATGACTACAAACGTCTTATCGAGAACATTAACATCGCCCCCAATTGGGTTGACTGCGGCTCAGCAAGCGGCCCCGCCTCTGAACCCGAGTCCAATGGCGAACCGGAAGATCCACCTCAGATCGAGGAGAGCACAGAGGCCACTCCGCCATGCTGCTCTCCCTGCCCGGCCCCCTGTGCTCGTCCTGCTCACCGCTGTTTTCTGCGACGATAGCAAGACGGGCAACAAAAAGCTGAGCCTTTGTGGGATGAGCCCAACCAATACATCCCCAAAGCGGCTAGCATTGCAACTCGCTTATCAATCCAGTGATGCGAGCTTCCGATTTTGAACACGCTCGAGGAACTTCAAGATTATGACCTTCACCAACCACCCTAGCTGCAGAACGATGGCGATTGTTTTTCTGACTGCGGCGTGTGCAGTCCCAGTCGCCAATGCAGGCCGATTTTTCGGACGTGCACGATGCAACGTCATTGAATCTTCCCGAACGGATTGTTCAACGACGTACGAATCTGTTTGCTGTGGGCCACAGCACCGCTTGAGATCGGGCCCTTTCCTGTCGTCGTGGGACTCTCGGTGCTACCCTCAACAACGTGCGTACTACCGAACCGTTTACCCGTACTATCTGTCACCACCACAAACATTTCCACCATTCGTCACACCAAATTCACATGATGCCGAAACCGATCCGCGAAAGCCCGACAGGGCTGGCGGTGGCGAACCCGCTGCTGGTGGTGGCGGTGGTGCTGGAGCCGGTGGAAGTGGAGCTGGCGGTGGCAAACCCGCTGCCGGTGGAGGCGGTGGTGCTGGAGCCGGTGGAAGTGGAGCTGGCGGTGGCAAACCCGCTGCCG
>WTGE01000454.1:0-1013 GCA_011525445.1 Synechococcus sp. CO36386bin_37 | reverse complement strand
GTGGAGACCCCAAAAAACCACAGGGACCAATTGTCGATGACCTATTTGATCCGCAAAGACCTGAATCACCACAAAAGCAGCCATCCGCAGCAGGAGAGCCCAACGAAAAGCAAGATCAGCCCAAAAGCGGAAAAATACTCGACGACGTTTTTGGACGAATCAATTCCAAATACGGCACTGAGCAATCTCAGACTCCACAACCAAGAATCGCACAGTTGGTTTCAGTCGACACCACCTTACTCCATTACGCTGGGCTTGGCAGAAAACACAAGTTGAATGTGCAGACAACACATATCAGAGAGTGGACCGACAACACCGGTCATTATCATGTTCACGCGAAGCTCATTAACTTCGACACCAAGGATTCAATGGTTACCCTGCTCAAGTCCGGCGGAACGACCTGCAGGGTCAGGATATCACGCCTTAGCATGACCGATCGTGTGTATGTTCAACAAACCGTCATGTCCAAGTGATTCACCTAACTTGACATAAATGAATCCGGCTACCCAAATGACGCGGCATGACTTCTCGAGCAGAAGTTCAGTCCGCTGCCCGAATATGATTTAGAGATAAAAAGGTGGGTACTCGCGTTTTCCCATTGCATGCGAATCGCTCGAACCGCAAATCTGCTATCGCATCTTGAATTACGGTATTGCGGATCGAAAACTCACAAGTATTTATCTCGAATCCTGAAAATGGGAAAATGCTGCTTGCAAACAGCCTGCGCAAAGACGAATTCTACTCATGACCATCAGCAACCATATTGCTACGCTCCTCATATGATGGTCGCACAAAACGACTTCATCCTCCTATTTGCCGATCCGCTTCGGTATAGTCAAGCTGAAGCACACAAGTGCCGGAAGTTGTTTCTTGTCACCAGTGACATGCTACGTCTCACTCGTTTCATTCGCTCTCGCAAAATACATTGATACACGGGGTTGCTCTCCTTGACACATACCTACAGAGTTCCCGGAATGGAATTGGTGGATCACTCCATCGACGTTCCTCTCGAC
>WTGE01000218.1 GCA_011525445.1 Synechococcus sp. CO36386bin_37 | reverse complement strand
TCTCAGCGTCACAATCCCCCTTGAGGTGAAGCGGGTTATTGACGAATTGCAAGATGGATTTGCCCTCTCCGACGTGTTGCGACAAGCCGGTTTTATCGTGTTGCTGGCCACAACAATGGGGATCGTTCGGCTGATTTCTCGACAGTTGGTTTTTGGGGTTGGTCGTCAGGTTGAGGTGGAATTACGCCAAAAATTATTTGATCAAATGCTGCTGCAGGAACCCGGTTGGGTGCAGCAGACCGGGAGCGGGGAAATTATCAGTCGAGCCACGAGTGACGTTGAAAATGTTCGAAGGCTGCTCGGCTTTGCTGTGCTGAGCCTGACGAACACGGGTTTGGCCTATGCCTTCACGCTTCCTGCGATGTTGGCCATTGATCCTGGGCTGACGATTGCGGCGATCGCTCTCTATCCGGTGATGCTGGGTTCAGTGCGTTTATTCGGTGGTCGGATGATGCATCAACAGCGACGCCAGCAGGAGAATCTGGCGGGACTGAGTGAACTCATTCAAGAGGATTTATCGGGAATCGCTGCCATCAAGATCTATGGCCAGGAAGCTCCTGAATTGGATGCCTTCGGAGAACGCAATCGAAAGTACCGAGATTCGGCCATCCGTTTGTGGCGCACACGCGCCACGTTGTTTCCTCTGCTTGAAGGGATTTCAAGCCTCTCCTTACTGCTGCTGCTCGCTCTTGGCAGTGGTCAACTCGAACGAGGAACGCTCACCATCGGTGGCTTGGTTGCACTGATTCTGTATGTGGAGCGTTTGGTGTTTCCAACTGCCCTGTTGGGTTTCACACTCAATACTTTTCAAACCGGACAGGTGAGCCTGGAGCGCGTTGAAGAGTTGCTATCGCGACGACCTCGCATTTGCGACCCACTCGATCCACTTGTCCTCACAGGGAAGATGCGTGGCGAGTTGGTCGCTAAGAACCTGAGTGTTCGTTATGATGGTAACGACCATGACACGTTGTCGGACCTCTCCTTTCGCATTTTGCCGGGTGAGCTTGTTGCGGTTGTTGGTCCAGTTGGGTGCGGCAAGACCACACTGGCTCGAGCCCTGGGTCGGATGGTTCCAGTGTCTGAGGGGCAGCTGTTTCTTGACGGGTGTGATGTCACTCAATTACGTCTTCAACAGCTCCGGGAGCAGATAGCGCTCGTTCCACAGGAGGGTTATTTGTTTACCAGCAGCCTTGCTGACAACCTGCGCTACGGAGATCCTCATGCTGGTATGGATCAGGTTCGCGCTGCCTCTGAACAAGCCCGTCTGCTTGATGATGTGAAGGGATTCCCCGATGGGTTCGAGACGTTGGTCGGTGAGAGGGGAATCACCCTGAGCGGTGGCCAAAGGCAGCGCACAGCCTTGGGCAGAGCACTGCTGATGCGATCTCCCCTGCTGGTTCTGGACGACGCACTGGCCAGCGTGGACAACAACACTGCTGCTGAAATTCTGGCGTCCGTTCGTCGGCAGACCCAGCGCACCATTTTGATGATTAGCCATCAGCTTTCGGCTGCAGCTGCGTGCGACAGAATTCTGGTGCTGGAACAGGGTCGCCTCGTACAACAGGGGCATCACAACGATCTGATTGTGGAGCAGGGTCTCTATCGCAGCCTTTGGGAGCGTGAACAAGCTGCCGAGCGATTGGATGCAGTGGCTTAAAACTTGAAACGCTTATCCATCAATCCACCCCAAACGTTGCGATCGGGGCTTAGCTGGAAGAAAATTGTCTAGCGATGTCGACGAGTCCTCCCTTCTCAGTGCGCTGTACCCTCACCTTCGGTGATATTTACGGGCAGATCTTGGCCTGGATGGCTGTGATCTTCGTGAGTTTGGCTTCAGGCCTCGCCCTGATGGGTTCTTCGAAACCGCTCTTTGCTCTTGTTGGCGTGGGACTCATCCTCGTGTTGAGCCTGCCTTTTCTGTTGTTCGCCTTCGTGACAACGTTGCTGAATCACATTCAGCTGGAACCGAAATCAGTTTCCTAAGGTTCAGTCACTCACTTCATAGCAATGCTGCCCTCCTGGCTTACCGGACAGTCGCCACTGTCTCAATCGAACAGTGATCCAGGGAGGCATGTGGTGCTTGGTACCGCACTGAATGCTCCTCTGATGGAAGATCAGGAAGAGGTGATGTTTGGCTGCGGTTGTTTTTGGGGAGCGGAGAAAGGGTTTTGGAGACTTCCTGGGGTGGTTTCGACCGTTGTTGGTTATGCGGGTGGCCAGGTTGAAAATCCCAGTTATGAGCAAGTCTGCAGCGGTCGAACGGGGCATTCTGAAGTTGTGCGTGTGGTTTGGAGCACAACAGCAATTGATTTCAGTGATTTGTTGAAACTGTTCTGGGAATGTCATGACCCCACTCAGGGTGATCGCCAGGGGAATGATCGTGGTAGTCAGTATCGGTCGGCGATTTACACGACCACAGAACATCAAGCTCAGCTCGCAATGGCAAGTCGGGACTGGTATCAGATGGCTTTGACCCAACACAACGGTTCGACGATTACAACCGAAATTGCAGCCGATCAAATCTTTTACGGGGCTGAGGAGTATCACCAGCAATATCTGGCGCGACCTGGAAGTCGTCCCTATTGCTCAGCCATGCCGAGTGGGGTGTTGCTAGGAGACTTTCCTGGTGCTCACTTCAAACTTCCTGCGTCTGTGTGGACCCACTACGATTGGAGTATTAGTCATTGTGTTTTGAGGGGGGACAACACCCCTATTGCCTTAGCGGCCTGATCGAATGAACAATGTGTTGCCTGACAGGGTTGTGATCGGTGTCATAGCTCTCACGATTGTCCTGGTCTTTGTCTTGATTTTCAGTATGAGACCCAATCAAAACAACGCAGATCCACTCCTCTGGAAAGAGGATTCTCCTCCTCCTCCACAGAACTCCTTAGCGATCTGATCGCATCCGCCATTCCGTTCGCGAAAAGTGAGTTCTCTAAATTCAATTCGGTACAACCAGAGGTTTGTGATCCCCTCTCCTGACCCACGCCATCGCCGGCGACTGCACCCATTGCCAAAGGGATTGGTTGAGCTTTACGGCTTAATTGCCGTCCTAGTTGTTCTCATCCCTGAGTGGCTTGCCGATGGAACTCTTTCGTTGAATCAACGCTCCGATCGTGCTGTGATGCCGATGACAAGCAGAGCGTGGCGCACTCTGCCCGAGCTGCAGTTGGCTTCGATGACGTTCTGCGAGCTGCGGCTGTTAGCGAGGGAATGGCGTGTATGGGGATTCAGCAGTGACTGTCGTGAGGCGTTAACCGAGCGTCTGCTCAAAAGGGCAGCACGCTTCAACAAAGCAGGTCAATAGCTTCAATTCAATGGATCGTCGTGCAATTGGGTTGACGACATGCTGAAGTGGCGCCCATAAATTACCCAAAAACCAATCGCGCAATTGTTGTCAGATTCTCAGAGAAGTGATCAATAAGAGACTCAATGAATTTTTGTTTGCTCGTACATTAAGTTAAGGCTGTGAGCTGAGGACCACCAATCCAGCCTTAATTAAAACCAATGAAGCACAATCTTGTTTGGTGCGGCTGATTAACAATAATCTATTAATTCTAACTAATTCATTCTTGAAAACGGATCTGGTGCAGAATTTTTGGAATTGTGATTCCGCCCTTGCGGACCCAAAGAAAACTTTTCAGAACGAGAAGCCCCGCGGGTTTTAAGCGTGTATACGCACGTGTTTCAGGGATCATTTAGCATTTTATAGCTGATATCACATCTGTTAATATGTAACGAATACTTGTAATCTGTATTTTTAACTGGCTTGGGAGTTTGTACTCTGAGAATTTCCAGCTTCCAAATGCTTGCTGATGCACATTGTTATGCAAGTACCATCGCTAATATCACAGCTTGTCACGCATTCGAAGTAGGCGTCTACCGCATTCCAGCGCTCAGTGATTGAGGTGAATTCGTGTTCGTTCTTGAATGCTCGCATTCTTGTTCTCCAAGCTGCAAAATCATTACGATGTTTTTTCTGGTTTGGCAAACAAATGGTTACGATAAAAAAAGTGCCTAAGTGTTTATACTTGCAGCGAACGAAAATGATTCTTGTTTTTTAGCAAATATACCTATCTCGTTGTGTTGGTTACGCAAAACGATTCCCGTTTGCACTGATGACAGCGGCGGAGCCCCGTTGCGCTGGTCCACCTGCAGACTTAAGATATCAATTATCATGCAAAACTAGGATTGTCTTTCT
>WTGE01000303.1 GCA_011525445.1 Synechococcus sp. CO36386bin_37 | reverse complement strand
TTCAAGGTGTTGACAAATTCAATCGCTGCATCTCTCTTCCCATCCGCGCCAAGACTCACCAGGTTGCTTGTTGAATCGTTCCATGATTTGTGGTTGGTGTATCCATCCGAACTGAAGGATGTGATGCCTATCTTGGTGGTATTCGGCAGTGCACCGATCAGCATGGTCATTTCACTGATCAGGGCCTCCATGCGCGTGAGTGCACAGATTCGATTCGTGTCTTTGTAGCGGTTTTTTTTCGGGTCATAAAACGTTCGTCTGATTCCGTACCCGTCTCCCCACATCACACAGGCGCTCATCGAGCCGGAGCCATCAATCACAAAGCGCACATTGCTGCTGGTGATGTTCTGGAAGAAAGCTCCGCTCAGAATCCCTCCTTCCAGGTCTTCTTCGGTGTTGTTCAGTCGTTTGTCGGCGCGTGCGAAGGCGGTGAAATAAACATTTTGCTTGGTAACATCAACACCATTTTTTGTTTTTTGCAGATAGCTGGCTGTAATCGGAAATGGCTGACTCGTCGGTTCATTGTCCGTGTTTGGGGTGGGATCAATGAATTTCATCAGCTTGAAGTTGGAATCCGTCTCCATCCTCAGGGCCGGTTCCCGTGGACTCCGCAATGGGGTCATCCCCTGATTGAAGGAGAAATCGATTTGGGACAGAATCTCGTTCACGGGTTGGGGCGGACATGGCTGATCTCCACACATCAAGGGAAGAGCCGCGATCTGTTCCAGGATGTTGGAGAGGAAGAGCTCTTCTGTTTCATCGAAGGAGCCATCCAGTTTCAAGGGTGGGCCGCAACGCTGGATGGTGTAGCCATAGCCGTTGTTGTTACTGGTGAGGCCGTAAACCACAGGTTTGGATAGTTCCACCATCTTGATTCCGAACAGTGGCTTGAACAGCTGCGTGCCAGCCAGGTTGGTGCATTCGCTGAGAGCATCTGAATAACGCGGATCCTGAAGATTGAGATGTTGTTCAGCGTCTGGAAATGGATTGGCGTTGTGAACAATCAGATGCAGCCCCCGCTCCACTTCAGAGCGCATCAAGCGCATTCCATTCACCGTGTTCTGCCGGAGCGTTGCCTTTGTGGCCGAGTTATTGATGATTTTTGCCGTGGATTGCATCGATAGGGCTGTAGCCGCCACAATCAAGGTTGATGCAACCCCTGCCACCATGGCCTCGGTGAGACTGATCTGACCAGCCTCCTGTTTGCGATGATTACGCTTTGATGTTTTGAGAGCAACTTGCAGACTGGTCATGATGGAAGATGCAAACTTTTTTGTTATTGATTCAAGTCAACGGTTCTTTGATCAGTATGCATCTGCTGAATCGCTGAGTGGTTGAAGTGTGGGTTGGTATTCACTGAGAGTTAAGTGATTTCTATTACTTTTTCTTGAATGCATTGATTGTTCAGCCACTTGCCTCGCATGAGGTTCCCGGTTCCTGAAATTTCAATACAACGTTCCACTAATCGCGTGGATCCGTCCCCCTTGAGCATTGCAGGGTCCATCTGCTTCAGGGAACGAATCCGGAAGGTGAGTTTGCCTGTTTCAGCACTGGTTCCCGGTGGCGTGAGTGAGTAGCTGCTTTGTGAGACGGCCACTTCAACATTGGTGCGGTCGCTTGATCCTTCCCGTTGAATCAGGCGAAAGGTCGGGGGAAAAAGCGGATCGAGGTTATTGAGACACCCCTCGTCAAGATTGACTGTTGCGAAGTCTGAATTGCAGCATTCCATTCTTGTGTTTGTGGCGCCACTTCCATTAGGTTGTTGAAATTCAAGGATGTCCCAAGTGGGTTGAAAGCTGTTGCTTACAGGAAAAGTTAGGGTGCAACTGGATCGCGTGGTTCCCAGCTTTCGCATCAGCTTCAGCATTCCAGCTTCCACTGTCTGGGTGTAGCGATCCACTTCTCCCTGCCAGACTTTGCGCAGAAAACTGGGTGCACTCCATGATGTGATTAGGGACAAAACCGTAACGACAACCAATAGCTCAATGAGCGTGAATCCATTCGGTTTTGGGTTGAGGTGATTCATGAGACTGTTGTGTAGCAACGGGAGGAAAAATTAGGGTTCATTTCCATAGTGCGCTTTTCTATGTAATTGAAAGAATCGGCTTCTCCTTGATGTTCTGGTGCTGTAAAGGTGTATTCAACAATGAGAATGTCGAGATCATTTTCGGATAGTGGCCTGATCTCTCTCTGGATGGTTTGATTGATGCCTTCAGCCGTTGGTAAAGGAACCTTGGCTGTGATGATATCGGTCAGTTTCTGTGTGGGATTTGAGCAGGCTGTTTTCTTTTCTTCTTCACTACCAAGGTTTTCAAGTGTTAGATAGGCATCTTCTTTCTGGATGAGTTGAATGTTGTCGTTAATCGCATTTTCAATACGGTTACGCTCCTGTTGGTTGGCCCCGGATGCCAACGAGGAGATGCTGAACCGACTGACACCCGCCATCACAGATGCCATGATCACGCCTGCAATCATCACCTCAACCAAGGTGAATCCCTGTTGAGCTATGTTGTTTTGTGCTGTTTTTAAGTTGTGAAGATTGCAGAGCATGGAGGGCTTGCCTCCCTCATAAACCACTTGAGGCTTTAACTTTCAGAGGTGGATGTTGACTCCTTTAGTCTCTTCTCTTTGGCCGGTGTTTAAGTTGGCGTAGAGCTAGATCTCTTGATGGTTCCGCTTACAGTTATCTGAGAATGAACTGAAGCAAGAAATCTTTACCAGCGGCGGAAGATATCAAATCCTGTGCCACGGATCCCTCGCGCCACCATGCGTCCATACCCTGGGAACCCCTTCTCGGTCCATTTCCAGAGGGAATCGCTTGCCTTGATCACCGTTTCACCGTTGTTTTCTGTGACTAACTGAATGTCTCCATCATTGGCGCAGATGCTGTGGGCCCAGATCACGCCATGAAGGTAGGCGTCACTGAACGGTTTCACCGTTCCTCTTGGCAGATGAACAATCGCATGGGGCAGTGTGGAACTGTTCTTGGAGCTTCCTTCCCAGCGCAACATATGCGGGCGGTCGTAACTGCAATTCATATCCGAAGTGCCAGCACTAGCGCTGATGATCAGTTTTTCGGGCTGCTGGTTGCAGCTTGAGCTGCCGTTATTGACGCCACAGAGAAGACTGCCGTTGCGCAGTTGGATCGCCCCACTGAGATTGGGGTTGATGGTGTCGTTGACTGGTTTCTCCAAATGAAGAACAACCGGTCGATCACCGTTTTCAATCAGCAGCTTGGTTTTGCTTAGATCGAGATGTTCAACATACAGGTGGCATTCGAAACTGCTTTGTTGCGTGCAGATGTCTTCAGCGTGGAGGGTGATCTCATTGTCCGCAATCGTGACCCCTTCCGGTTGACTGAAGGTGGTGCTGTCCTGAGAGCGCACACAAACGATCCCTTCATCAGGACATTGTGCGTGAAAACTCAAATTCGCTGAACTGAGCGTATTGGATGTGCTGTCTCCACTGCTTTCAGTGTTATCAGTGCTTCCGCTATCAGTAGTGCTTCCGCTTTCATCAATGCTTTCGTCGATAACAACCCTTTCGCTGTCATCGAAACTCCAGATTCTTGGGAGTCCGTTGTTATCGACATCGACTGCATTGTCTTGAACAAAGAGAGATCCCAGAGGGAGTCCTCGATTGAGTGTGGGCCAGATTTTGTCGCTCAGTTCATTGCTCTCTGCATTCACCAGGTCCTTCCTTTTGAGGATGTTGCAGTCAATTGTGTCGAATCCTGATGCGTCAGTCACGTCCAACAGGATCAATCCTGGGCCTTCTGCTCCTGTGTGATCGGTGATGCGGGATCCCGCGAGTTCCATGTAATTCCCACCCATCACGGCCCAGTCCTTTTCAGCGGGAACGATGGATTGCACGTAAAGGGATCGCCTCAGCAGGGTTCGAGCCAGATAGCTGTCGGTGGTTTGATTGTCACGTTTCACGATCCCCTCCACTTCGAAGATGCCCTCTCCGATCCCGCCTTTGCCTGGGCTGGAGTAACCCCTCAGGCGATAGAACAGTTGGATGGGGGCTTTGCCGTCGTTGCGTTGGGAGGTTCCTTCGGTGATTTGAACGCCGGAGCCCGTTCTCGGCCAATCCGCTGCTTGTGATTCGGGAACTCGGTTGCTGATATCGGTGCAGAGTTCTTCCAGCTTGGGAGCCGAGGCGTCAGCACTGCCAAGGGCTTCCCACGGCCAGACGTCGCCACTATCGGGATCAATGTTATCG
>WTGE01000302.1 GCA_011525445.1 Synechococcus sp. CO36386bin_37 | reverse complement strand
ACCTTCTTCGGGGGGTGTGAGGAGTCAAACCTTTGTCCGGATTGACCTCACTAAAATACAGAAAAAATGTGCCAGTGATACAACTGCCAAAAAAAAGTGGCACTGTGCCAGTCACGACTCATAATTGACGTGTGAGGAGGGCAGCATCAAAGGAGTGGAAACAAGGCAACACTTCCATTGATCTGCCGAGAAACCCCGCCTTTGGCGGGGTTTTCTTTTGCTTGATTTGCTCGTGAACCACGATGATCAGGCTCACAGCCCATCCCGATAGCACGCACTCACTTTGGACGACATAGTGATTGGGTCAACCCATCGAGAGATTGGACTGAAGCGCTTTGATGTACAGCCAATCGCCGTCACAGGCCCCATCGCGCCGTTGAAACAACGACAGCTCTTGCATCACATGGCGTTGACCACCGGCGCGAAACCATGCTTCAAAGCGCACAGTACCCTTGCGATCACCAACTTCTCCCGATTCAACAGCCAAGATTTTCAATCCCAACCAACGGGCCTCGCGGCAGTTCTCGAGCAAGCCGTTTCGGCGTTTTGCCGATGGGGTCACTGGATCGGGATGGGTTGCAATCAAGTAATCAACTTCTGAAAGAACAAAAGCTGAATAACGCGAACGCATCAACTGTTCAGCGGTAACAGCCCTTCGAACCCCGCAATGAAGAGGCTGACAACAGCTCTCGTAACTCCTTCCACTGCAGCATGGACAAAGCGCAGCTTTGTTGAAGGTTCCAAAACCGCCTGCTCCTGACATCAGTTCAAGTGCCGCAACGAAGATAATGGTCGCTTAAGAGCAGTGACGGAAACCCCTTCACGCAAAGCCAAGACCCAACCAGCAGCTTCCGCATAAGACTGAGCCAGCAACACATCATCCTCCACACCAAGAGCGGCAGGAGTGACCTGAAGCAACGATGGATTCGCCACACTGATCACAGGAACCCCGCGTTCAAGGCCAGCCAGCACCGCTTCTCCACCTAGGGCTCCGTCCGGAACAACCAAAGCGCCAAGATCATCAGCCACTAAATCCCGATGAGTCGCCACTGAGCGTTGCACCAAATCAGGTGCCTGGCTTAATCCGACCAACACACAGCTCAAAAAAGTGTGTCCAAGTTCTTCACCTGCGGCACGCGGATCCAATTGCGGATCAAGTGGCAACGCTGAGAGGGCCGGTGCATGGGCGCAGGGAATCTGCAAGTGGCGAACCAACAAATGACTGATCACAGCCTCGGCCCCCGCCAAGGCATCCACTCCGCTCCCATGGCGATAGGCCTCTAAAGCCTCGCTTCCCTGATCCTCAGGAAAGCGAGCAACCACTGCAATCGCTGTTGCACCGCTGGCTTTCAAGCGTTCGCCCGCCCTCAACAAGGCGTCTGGATGCTCGAGAGTTCCCCAGCTCGTTCCACGTTGACCACGATCAAGATGCACTCCAAGAGGACGATCGGATCTGACCCATGGGCCAATCTCAAGGCCCAGGGTTGCCCTGCAACCATCAGCCACCTGCAGATGGCGCTGCTGGAGTTCCGGCTCCATGCCCGCATCCAGAAGCAAACCAACCCGTTGTTGACGCACTGGCCTCAGTGCCCAGTCACCAGCAGCAAAGCGATCGAGGCCAAACCCTTCCACGTAATGAATGCGAGGGTCCTTCCAATACAAAGAGGCCCCATTCATCACATTCGGATGGGTGATCAAACAGCCTGAGGCTGCAGCGAGAAGCCTCGCACTGGGAAGTGCATCTCCGGCGTAGCCACCGATCATGCAACCGATCCCTGTTGGGACCACCATCAGGGCAGGCATGGGATCGACCAAGGACAGCCCCTCCTTCACTCGATCAAGACCGCTTCAATCTGCAGAGTTGCAGCGTGCTCTGGAGAGGAGGGCTCCACAGCTGTGATCGCCCAACGCAGTGGTTGGCCATGACAGCTGAGTTGCTCTCTGAGCCAGGCTCCTAATTCGGAAATCCGTTGATTTCGAGGCCACATCAACGTGACCGTTTTGGCTGTCAGCTTCATTTCTGATACTGGCCAAACTGAGCCTCATAGAGCGCATCTTCTTGTCCCGCCAACACCTGAAGATCAGAGCGAGGAAAGGCAACGCAGAGCAACGTGAAACCAGCGTCACGCAGCTCCTCCTTCACCCCCATCGCATCGGGTTGTTCCACAGAACCACTCGTGAGCTTGGCTGCGCAGGTTGTACAAACTCCTGAACAGCATGAACTTGGAAGCATCACGCCAGCTGCTTCAGCGGCCGACAGCACCGTTTGGTCTGAGCGGCAGGAAAAACTGTGCTTTGCCCCTTCAAACGCGACGCTGATGTTGTAAACAGCGGCAGCAGTGGCGTTGTCGCTCATCCTGATCAGTCAGTCTTTAATCCTCATTCTCTCAGGACGTCCGCTCTCAGCAAACCGTCCAGTGCGAGGGATGGGGAGCCAGATATTCCGGCGGTTGCCCCTGTTCAGGAGCCGTCAGCACAAAATCAAAACTGATCGAACAACGAAGAGATTCAGGATCAGCATTAACCATAACGCTGTGCTCCAGCCTGGAAGGGAACAGAACCAGCAAACCAACTTCCGGTGCCAGGTCCCAGCACATTGCATTCAAAGGATGATTCTCGGCGATCGGACCACCATGGCCAACAACAAGACCAGCAACCAGTTCATTGCATTGCATCGGTGCATGAATGCGCAGAACGCCCTCCTGACCTGAGCCATCACCGGTGAGATATAGCACCGCACTCAGATGGGCGTTGGGATGGTGATGGCGCCCAACCAGCTGATCCCAATCACTCAAGACAGGCCAACAACGTTGCAAATGCAAAGCCACTTTGCTGAGATCAAAGCCAATGGCTTTGAGATAAACACTCGCCTGGTCGGAAACGCACTGCGCTAGATGAGCAAACTCAGGTATGCGATGCAACTGCCAGACACCATTGAGATCTCCAGTCCATGCGCATCCTGCATTTGGGTTACCTGGTGCATCACCCCGGAGAGACAGGAGTGCCTGCAAATGCCCGGCCAATTCAATTGGGTCAAGAGCCAACCGGGTTGTTGCAACAACTGTTGGAAACAGTTGATGAAGAGTGAGGGTCATCACTCCATTAAAAAAGCCGGCCCAAGGGCCGGCTCGTTTGTATCGATGAACGACTAGGCGCCGGCAGCTGCGGAGCCACCAACCACTTCAAGGATTTCTTGCGTGATAGCCGCTTGACGTGCCTTGTTGTAATCCAGCGTGAGAGTTTTTGCGAGTTCTTTAGCATTGTCACTGGCATTGTTCATCGCTGTCATACGACTTGCAAGCTCAGATGCTGCTGACTCTTGGAGTGAACGCAAAAGTTGATTCTGAAGGTACAAGGGTAGGAGGGCATTCAACAATTGATCAGGACTTTGTTCGAACACAATGTCTGATGGCAATGCGGCCTGGGTGTTGGCAGGAGCACTTCCGCTCTCAACCGTAAGACGACCCTCTTTCGTTGTGAGGCGAAAAATTTCATCCTCCGGCTCAGCAATCCCTTGGGGGTCAAGGGGAAGAAGAGTCTGAACGACAGGCTTACAACTCACCAAATTGATGAACTTGGTGTAAATGATCTCAACCCGATCAGATGTAGCAGACAGAAACTCAGCAAAAATTTCACTTGCAATCGAACCAGCTTCATCAGCAGTAGGAACCTGCTCCAAGCCAGTGAAAGTTGCTTGGATAGGATAACTACGATTCGTGAAATAACTAATCGCTTTGCGACCAATTAATACAAGAGAAACTTTGTAGCCCTGGTTTTGGAGCTCAGCAAAACGCTTTTCAGTTCGCTTGATGATGTTGGAGTTATAACCACCACATAGACCTCGGTCACCTGTGACGGCCATCAAAGTGATGGATTCCACAGTTCGCTGCTCCAACAAAGGCGCATCCGCATCCTCAAAGCGCATCCGTGCTTGAAGATTTTCAAGGAGGCGGGCTAACCGATCAGCAAACGGACGGCTTCGCAGAACTTGTTCTTGGGCTCGACGAACTTTTGCCGCGGCCACAAGGCGCATAGCCTCTGTGATCTTGCGCGTGTTCTTGACCGATTTAATCCGGTCGCGGATCTCTTTGAGATTTGCCATGGCTTAGCCCTCAGTTGGCGGAGGCCAGCATGGTGGACACAACTTCGGCAATCGCTTCCTTCAGTGTTGACTCGGCTTCAGGACTCAACACTTTCTCAGTTTGGACCTTGTTGATGAACTCAGGTTTGTTGCTCTTGAGATACTCACGC
>WTGE01000337.1 GCA_011525445.1 Synechococcus sp. CO36386bin_37 | reverse complement strand
CATCAGAACCGCCTGTGCCTTGGCTTCTGCCAGGTCTTCAAGCGTGGGGAACGACTCCATCCAACGTTGCCAATAGGGCAGGACCACCTTGAGCTGTGTTTGCTGCAACATCACCTCAGCAATCCAGCACTCCAGAGCAGACAAGTCTTCATCCGGATCAGGCCATCTCCCATCCTTGGTGAACATCCATGGCTTCAGCGCAGGATCCTTGCGGCCATGCACCTCCCACCAGGCCAGCAGAGAACGACTCAGCTCGGGTGCCCAGTCGCTGAAATCAAGGTCAGTGACGCTTAATTGCTGTCCCACAGCAGTTTCTCCAGTCTCCACGCAGACACCTCAGTGTTCTTGCATAAGCTCACGCCTATTGAACCTGGATCGCATCCATGCCTCCGTCCAGCAAACCATTACTGACTCGCCTAGCTGTGGATCTGGCAAGGCTGTGCAGTAATCCGGCAGATCTGGATCACGCTTTTGATCTTCTGAATGCGAGCTATGGGACAGCAGAGGCTCAAACTGCCCGCGACCGACTCAAAGCGGACCCCTCCATCCAACCTCTGATCGCCGAGAAATACTGGGGAGATTGGCCTTCACTGCCAGAACTGGTCGCCATGCCAGCAGGCTCGTTAGGCCATGTGTATGGCACCTTCATGACATCGCAGGGGCTCAACCAACTTCCTGATCCCGAACTCCAAGCTTCGATTTCATGTGATGACACCTACCTGCAGCATCGGATTCGGCACACCCATGACATCTGGCATGTGATTGCCGGGTTGCCCATCTCCATGGCAGGCGAAGCTGCCGCCAATGGTTTGACCACAGAGCAGTTGCGCTGGCCTGGCAGTGCCTTGCTGGTTTGCGCCGATCTCATTCACCGCGTCAGTGAGTCAGAGCCAGATCAGCCCTTGGAGGGCGATCAAAACGTCGATCTCGGCGTCGCGGTTGCCTATGGCCTCAGCCTGGGAGCCACCGCCCCATCCTTACTAGCCCAACGTTGGGAAGACGGTTGGGAGCGACCACTCCAGAACTGGCGAGATGCACTTGGAATCAGTCACCTCGTCTCCCGAAGTCCATTTCAACCCCTCCCCGGTGACCGCCCACAAGGCAACCACTCCCTTGTGGGGAGTTGGGCTTTGCACAGCCTCACCATCCGACGCCAAGACGATGAGGCAGCAATCTCAATCTGGGGAGAGCATCCGCTCGGACAACTCACCTACACCGCCGATGGACGCATGAGCGCGGTGCTCTGCAAAGCCGGGCTATCCACGAACCCGGCGAGTGCCGGCGCAGCAAGCGACGCCGAACAAGCCGATCTTTTTCGACATTCCTACGGCTATGCCGGGCGCTACAGCCTCACCGCCGAAGGAGTGGTGCATCACGTGGATGTAGCGGCCGATCCCAGCTGGATCGGCTCCGATCAGCACCGCATCACACATGTCAAAGAGGATCAACTCACGATCACCACCACTGCAATCAGCAGTGTTGTGGATCCTTCCCCCGTCTTCTACACAGCATGCTGGAAGCGACTGAAGTAGTTATCCGCTCATAGGAATGCAGCTCATTCTCCGTTCATACAAGATCACAATGATACAGATAGCAACGCATTTCTACCCCAAAAATACACACAACTCGAGGAATTAATACTTGTAATTATTTAACAGAAAAAATGTGTACGTTAGTTTTTACAGTGCAATGACGATCACCTGCCAGAGCCGCGTACTCCCGCACGGATCAACACAGGAACGCGCTTGTAAGCCGGGGTTCCACAAGCCTGATCGGACACCCCACGCATCAATACATTCGCTTCCGGGAAAAACATCAATCCGCAACCTGACCGAATTGATCCTGGAATCAATTCAATCTCCTCAAGTCTGCCCGCTTCACCCTGCACCGTGACCCGTTCATGGGCCTCAAAACCATGCTTCAACAAATCCTCGGGATTCATCAGCAATGTTTGTCGATGAGGCATGCCTCGATAACGATCTGCTGCCTGATAGACAACCGTGTTGTGCTGCCCATGGCTGCGAGCAGTGATGAGATTGAGAACAAAACCACGCTCACCATCAACCAGTCCACCAAACTGATCGCAATCGGGAAGCGTCAGTTCTGGCAAAGGGGTTGGAGTGAGCTGGGCTCGTCCATTTGGAGTAGAAAAACATGGCGATGAAAACACTCTACCGTTCACCTGAAACTCGCGATTAGTTGAATCAATACTCGCTATTTCTTCATATCCAGGGACCGTCTTAGCAATTAATTCACGCACATAAATGGGATCCTGCAAGCGTCTCCAATGGATAGGATCATCACCCAAGACGCGATGGGCCAACTCAGCTAGAAATTCCACTTCGCTGGTGAGGTTCGCTCGCTTTAAATGAGTTATTCCAGGCTCATTCAGTCGGACCCAGTTATTACCAGACTCAACAGTTGTGCGGTGAGGCGTCTCAAACCGATTGAAAACAGGGAGGAGCAAAGTCTGGCGAGCGCCAAGTCCATGAAAATGGCCCTGATTGGGTTTTGTCGCGAGATAGGCAATCGTGCCAATCCGCCCAAGAGCCCGACGAGCCTGAGCGCTGTCCGGATTGGCGCCATAGAGATTGCCGCCCAGACAAAGCAAGGCATCCACCTCCCCTCGGTCGGCAGCCTCAATGAGATCCCTGGCGTGAAAACCAGGGGTTTTGCTCAAAGGGCGCTTGAGCAAGGCTTCGAGGGCCAGTCGCATCGGTTCTCGCAAACGAACTGACACTCCCATGGAGCCAAAACCCTGCACGTTGGAATGGCCACGGATCGGCATCGTTCCCGTCCCGGGGCGGCCCACATTTCCGCTTACAACAGCCGTGTTGGCGATGGCCTGCACATTGGTGGTTCCATTGGAGTGATGCGTGATCCCCATCGCCCAGGCAAACACCACAGCACGACAACTTGCCAAACGGGAAGCAGTATGTTCCAACTCTTCGCGACTGAGGCCACAGCATTGGGTGATCGACTCCCAGCTGGTGGCCATCAATTGTTCGCGCAAGGCCTCCCATCCATCGCTGTGAGCCTTCACAAACTCCCTAGCGATGGCGCCGCTCTCCAACCAAGCCTTTTGAAACCCAAGGAATACGGCCGTGTCGGATCCAGGAATCGGCTGCAAAAACAGAGATGCGATATCACTCCCAAGCAACAGAGATTTAATGGGGAAGGCAGGAGAACCAAACTTGAGCAGACCACCCTCTACAACAGGATTGATCACCACAACCGTGCCCCCTCGATCACGGAGGCGAATCAACTCATTCATCAGGCGTGGATGATTCGCAGGCGCATTGGAACCCACGAGAACAACCGCGTCAGCTTGACGCAAACTCTCCAGGCTCACATTGGAGGTTCCGCTCCCGAACACGCGCGTCAGCCCCACACTGGAGGGGGCATGGCAAAGATCAGAGCAATCGGCAAGGTTGTTCGACCCTCGAGCCCGCATCAACAACTGGAGCAGGTAAGCCGCCTCGTTGGAGGAGCGC
Organism: Synechococcus sp. CO36386bin_37; assembly: GCA_011525445.1. Next base: position 808 of record WTGE01000337.1, on the reverse strand, counting down.
CCTGAGCTGTAGGACGCCACCCGCTCAGGAGCCGAGGCCATGAAGGCATCGGCCAGAAGCGCATACACCTCATCCCAACTGAGCGGTTCATAAAAATCGCGCCCCTTGCGCTGAATCAGGGGACGATCCAGACGACCCAATCGGTCACAAGAGGATGAATCCAACTGCTGGAGGTCCCCCAGGCTGCGGCGGTCAAACACGTTGTGAGGTATGGCTGGCTGCAGTTCGGCCCTGATCGCCTCCACGCTTTTGATACAACGCTGGAGCGGCTCCCCGAGCTCATCACGAAAGCCACCGTTCTGGCCTCCAGTCCCCCACGCGCAGGACAAACAAGCGCTCTTGTGGTTCAACGTTTGCCAGAGCCTCTTCCCCCTCCGACTGAACGACGCTCGTCCCCATCCCGTGATCACGGACCAACCGCCACCACGCTTGATACCGTCCAGTGGCCACTTGCTGGGGTCAACATCCATGGTTCACGCCATCCAAAGCCTTCTCGAAACTAGGTGGCTCTGCTGAGTGCCAACTGCATCGAGTCCAAACGCAACAATCACTTCAGACAGGAGCGTTCAAAAAAAGATTACCAACACAAACTTCCAATGAAAAGGAATACGAAATCGATTCATGACCATGAACCGCCGAAAGCCAGCCTGGACTTTCTGTTGAATGCGCGCACACCTGAAACACTGAAACGAAAACAGTCAAGATTTTTTCAATAAAATCATTTTTGATTCAAATCGGGCACTTTTCAGGGGTCGAAGAATGACCAATCCGAACCCTGCGCTTTAACTCCCCATGCGGATCCATTCAG
>WTGE01000376.1 GCA_011525445.1 Synechococcus sp. CO36386bin_37 | reverse complement strand
CCTGTGGTCGGATGAGTGAGCAGTGGCATGTACAACACACCAGCTTCTCGATGCCGTTCCAGGGCACCGGAAATCTTGGCCATCTGCATGAGACTGAGCATTCCCTCTTGCATCCTCGCTCCACCCGAAGCGCAAACAATGAGCAAAGGCAATCTTTTTGCGGTTGCAACCTCCACCAAACGAGTGATTTTTTCACCCACAACCGAACCCATCGATCCGCCCATGAAGCGAAAATCCATCACAGCGAGGGCCATCGACATCCCTTCCACTTGACAGAGACCGGTGATGACACCATCTCGTAGCCCAGTGCTGGCCTGCGTTTCGCGCAGGCGATCGGCGTAGGCTCTGCGGTCTTTAAAGCCCAGAGGATCCGTGGGTTCCAACTCTTGATCGATGGCCACGAAACTGTTCGGGTCCACCAAAACCGCAATCCGTTCTGAACTGTCGATCCGGTGGTGATAGCCACAGTTGCTGCAGACACTGGCATTGCTGAGAAGGTCTTTGCGGTACACCACTTGACCGCATTCAGGGCATTTGCTCCAGAGACCATCTCCCTCATCGGGTTCTTGATTGACCTTGCCAACGTATTGACCCTTACGGCGGTCAGCGAACCAGTCGAAGAGGCTCATGGCTTACCAAACCTACGGTGAGTGGATCGATCCCAGCTGCAGCATTCATTCCGCCTGGAGCGTAGGCCGGGCTGCTCATGCCCATGCTTGAACAAGAGTGACAGCAATTGAATCGATCGAGGGCTCAGGATCTTAGGACTGACGTTCTTCGCTCCAGACAACCATCGCTCCATTGCCTTCATGATGCAGGAGCACCCCAATCGGAATCGCGGATCGGGATGCTCGTCCTCCTGTTCTCCAGAATGATCCTGATCGTTCCAATCGCTCCCACCCAATCAGGTCAAGAGTTTCCTTAGATCCCTCCAAGCAGCTGCATCCACCGCAGCATCCACCACTCTGAACCGCACAACCACGTCAGCCAGATACCAACAGCGATGAAAGGACCAAACGGGAAAGGCTGACGTGGCCCTATGAATCCAGACAAACGCCCGATCGTGCCAAAGAAGGCACCACAAAGAATCGCGATTGCCATGGCAACCAACACACCGCCAAGACCAAGCCATGCCCCCGCCAAAGCTGCCAATTTGGCGTCACCAAGACCGAGGGCAGGTTGTCCAAGGATGCGTTCTGACAGCGCACTCAATCCTTCAAGAGCAAGTAATCCTGCTGATGCGGCAAGAAGATGATTCAGAAGCAACGAACTGACTTCCGAACCAGGAAGAAATGCATAAAGCGCGCCTGTCAAGGCAAAGCCCAACACAACCCCCAGCCTGCAGAGAGGTTCAGGAAGCCATAGATGATCGACATCAATTAACACCAGTGGAAGCAGAACACTGATCAAGACAACTCCCGCCACCAGATTGAACAAGGCGAGGCCCGATGAATCGGTCTCCGCAACCCATCCACGCCCCCAAATCGCACTCACCCAGAGCAAGCCGCTGAAGGCTTCAACCATTGGGTAACGAGGAGAGATGCCCTGATGGCAATCACGACAACGACCTTGAAGCACTATCCAACCCAATACAGGCAAATTGTCATGCCAGCGCACAGGATGACCGCACTTCGGGCAGTGACTTCCTGGCCAAACCACGGATTCCTCCCGTGGCAATCGCCAGGCCACCACATTGGCGAAGCTACCCACACATGCTCCACAAAGAAGGAGAATGAAACCCATCCAGCTGATCACAATCCTGAACCTCGCGCTCGATCTCGACACCCACGCTGTCGTCGCTGTCGCCGACCAATGAGGTCAAGACTGATGAAGTGTTCTTCAAACAACAACGTGGGGCTCTCAAACACAACCCTTCCTTCGTTTAATCGCGCATTCACAACAACGCCCATGGGTTCCTGCTGTTGCCCTCCATCACTTAAGAAACGAAAGTAAACCCGTCTTGCCGCTGCAATCACACGACGACTATCCACTCTGTCCCAACGCGGTGGTGGAGTCGTCGATCCCGAAGCACCTGCAATCTCAAAGGAGGGAAAGGACAAAAAAGACCCACCTGATCATTCAGTTGGGTCCACGATAGATGTAATTGATGAATGTGATCGGGGTCAGTTTCAGGAGAGCTTGTTTTGTTCTTCAATCATGCGGTGAATGATGGGAGTGAGAATGAGTTCCATCGCGAAACCCATCTTTCCTCCATTCACAACAATGCTGGTGGGGCTGCTCATGAAGGAATCATGAATCATGCTAAGGAGATAACTGAAATCAATTCCCCACTTCTCCCTAGCTCCCTTGCGGAAGTGAATGATCACAAAGCTTTCATCAGGCGTTGGGATATTCCGGCAGATGAAGGGGTTGGAGGTATCCACTGTTGGAACCCGCTGAAAATTGATGTCCGTGCGACTGAACTGAGGGCAGATGTGATTGATGTAATCCGGCATCCGGCGCAGGATCGTGTCCACGATGGCTTCAGCCGAATAACCTCGCTCAGCGTTGTCACGGTGAATCTTCTGGATCCACTCGAGATTGGTGATGGGAACAACACCAACCAAGAGATCAGCAAGGGAAGCCACGTCGTAACCATCTCCAACGACTCCGCCGTGGAGACCCTCATAGAACAGCACATCAGTACCGCCCGGGATATCTTCCCATGGCGTGAATTGACCAGGCTCCAGGTTCACACTGAGGCGAGCATTGTGCTCAGCAGCTTCTTCTGGGCTGTGAAGGTAATACCGCTTCTGACCACCACCTGTTTCGCCATACACGCGAAAGAGTTCTTCAAGTTTGTCGAACAGGTTGGCTTCAGGACCAAAATGGGAGAAGTTTTCACCCTTCGCTAGGGCTTCAGACATGGCTGTCTTCATCGCCATGCGCTCGAAGCGGTGGTAGCTGTCGCCCTCCACAACTGCGGGAGTGATGTTCTCCCGAGCGAAGATGTGCTCAAAGGCCCTCTTTACGGTGCTGGTGCCGGCACCTGAGGAACCCGTGACAGCCACGACGGGGTGACGCTTCGACATCGAGGGAGGGAGATCTGGCCCGATGAGTTTGGCAGGTCAAAGGGCATATTCGACATTTTTTCCTGTCTTGTCGCTTCAGAGTGACTTAAGGAGCTCCTCACCCATCGCCTCACAGCCCAGGTGAATACAGCCTTCCGCCATCAAATCACCCGTCCGGAATCCCGCCGCCAAAACGCGATCCACGGCCTGTTCAAGATCATCCGCAGCGGCGTTCTGCTTGAGACCTGTTCGCAACATCATGGCTGCTGAGAGGACCATGGCCATGGGGTTCGCCTTGTCCTGTCCGGCGATATCCGGGGCTGAACCATGAACGGGCTCAAACAAACCAGGTCCTTCGCTCCCGAGTGATGCCGAAGGCAACATCCCAATGGACCCAGTGAGCATGGCCGAGATATCGCTGAGGATGTCACCAAACAAGTTCCCAGTGAGAACAACGTCAAATTGACGCGGATCTCTCACCAATTGCATGGCTGCATTGTCGACATAGAGGTGGCTGACATTCACCCCCGAGTAATCACCTTTCATGCCCTCCACGCGCTCACGCCACAATTGGCTCACATCCAGAACATTGGCTTTATCCACCGAGCAGAGTTGACCACGACGTTCACAGGCAAGCCGGAAGGCCACCTTCGCAATTCTGTCAATTTCCGTATCCGAATAAGTCATCGTGTTGAAGGCACGCTCCTCGCCATCAGCCTGAACTCGCCCTTTCGGTTGCCCGAAATAAATCCCACCGGTGAGCTCCCGAACCACAATCAGATCCACTCCATCCACCACTTCAGGGCGCAAGCTGCTCGCCCCGATCAATGCCGGCACAATTTTGACGGGACGCAGATTGGCGAACAACTTCATGCCGGAACGGAGAGCCAACAAACCACTTTCAGGCCTTTGTTCACGAGGCAGACGATCAAAGCGAGGGCTTCCAATCGCCGCGAGCAGAACCGCGTCAGCGGTTTTACAGGCTTCCAATGTGCTTGCCGGAAGCGGTTCTCCTGTTGCATCAATCGCGGAGCCACCTACCGGTGCTTCTCTGAAATCAAGTTCAAAACCGTGTAGACTCGTTGCGGCTTCAAGCAATTGTTTAGTCAAAGCAGTGATCTCAGGACCGATGCCATAACCCAGAAGCAGAACAAAGAAATGCTTTGGCATGCGTCTCAGTGGGATGAACCTGCGAGGTTACAGAGTAGATTTCGTCAAATCGCGCAACTGTTTTGCCATTTCAGGCAATTTACTGAACGCGGCAAAGCATCGCAGCCAGAGCCGGCTGGGAAT
>WTGE01000373.1 GCA_011525445.1 Synechococcus sp. CO36386bin_37 | reverse complement strand
GTGCTTACGAGACGTTTCTGACCTTGATGCCTGCGGCAAGCATTGAAATGCTGCGGCATGGCCATGAACAGATCGGTGTGGATGATTACACCAAGGTGAATTTGATGTCACCAATGAATTCGAATCCACTGTTTCTGACGGGAAACACAGATACTGTTTATGGATCCGCTTTTTTTAATCTTCAGAAGACCGGGCCTTTGGTGATTGAGGTGCCTGCTGGCCTTGGTCCTGGTACGGTTAATGATGCTTATTTCCGTTTCGTGGCTGATACAGGCGGCCCTGGTCCTGATAAAGGTATGGGCGGTAAGTACCTCATTCTTGGTCCCGATGATAAAGAACCTGCAAACACTGAGGGTTACTTCGTCTTTCGTTCGCCCACCTATTCCAACTGGTTGATTCTTCGAGCATTTCTTGATGAAGAGGGCAAGCCAGATAAGGCCATTGCAAACTATGAAAGTGGATTGCGCATGTATCCACTTTCTCGGAAAGATAATCCACCGAAAATGACTTTTATTCAAGGTGGTGAGGCGGTTTATAACACTGTCCATGCCAACAACTTTGAATTCTTTGTTGAATTGAATCGCGTGATTCAGCGCGAGCCTATTGAGTTTCTCGATCCTGAGATTCGCGGCTTGGCTTCCGCCATTGGTCTTGAAAAAGGAAAGCCTTTCAATCCTTCTCCAGCTGAGAAGGCTCTTCTGGAGGAGGCGGTTCAAGTGGGGGTTGCTTATGTTCGTTCGGACATGGCGACTCCTCGGGCAGAAGAGGCCTATGTCTACGAGGGCAATCCTCAATGGTTCAACCCCTTCTCTGGCGGTAGTTATGAATGGCTCAAAGATGGTGGGAAAGGAGGTAGAAATCTTGATGCCCGCAATAATTTCTTCTGGGCTTACACGGTGAATACACCGGCGATGGTGCTGGAGATGATTGGTGTTGGCTCACAGTACGCCATTGCTGGAACAGACTCGAAAGGTCATTATCTCGATGGCAGCAAAACCTATAAGTTGACGATTGATGCCAATCCTCCGGCAAAGGATTTCTGGTCCATCGTTGTCTACGACCCGCAGACTCGATCCCAGCTCCAGACTGGTCAGCCTTTCCCTGCGAAGAACAGCCAGCGCAATCAAGACATGGTGGCCAATGCTGATGGCTCCGTTGATGTCTATTTCGGACCCAAAGCCCCGGTGGGCAAAGAAACGAATTGGATTGAAACCGTCTCTGGGAAGGGTTGGTTCATGGCCTTCCGACTGTATGGGCCGTTGAAGCCTTGGTTTGATCAAACCTGGAGGCTGAACGACGTCGAACTGATCGACTGATCACCCCACTTATTCACTTTTTTATTTCTCAGCCGCCATGAAAGGTTTCAATTCTTTCTCTGCAATTCTTGCGTCCACCTTGTTGCTTGGGACTACTGGAGTTCATCTTCATGCCAAGGATGTCACCCCCAAGGGTTACAACACTCCCATTCCAGAGGACGTCCTAACTCCTGATACCGTTCGTACCCGCATCGGCACGTTTCGCTATTTCGATGGGTTCCCGGACGATGCCACCAAAAAGGCCGCACGCCGTCAGGTTGATCTCGGCCGTGGAGTGCAGACCTTCCTGAATTTCATCCCAGCAGCATCCATCGAGATGCTTTACGTCGGCCACCGCGATGGTTACGGCTTGAAGTCCAATCGTGACATCGGTTTGTTTGAGGAGCTGATGAGCTCCACCTCGCTTTGGCTTACCGGCAACACCGACACGGTGTATGCCTCAGCTTTTCTCGATCTCAGTGACGGCCCTGTCGTGGTTGAAGTGCCTGCAGGGACCGGGCCTGGCACCGTCAACGACGCCTTCTTCCGCTTCGTGATTGATATGGGCGGCCCTGGTCCAGACAGAGGCAAGGGCGGAAAGTATCTGATTCTGGGCCCGGGTCAGACAGCACCTGCGAACACCGATGGTTACTACGTGGCGACGACACCCAGCAAAATCAACTGGCTGATTCTTCGTGGCTTCCTTGACGAGCAAGGCAAGCCCGATACGGCGAAGGCGGCGTTCACGAATGGCCTCAAAGTGTATCCCTATTCCCAAAGGAATAACCCTCCTGCCAACACGTTCACCAACCTCACCGGTTCAGACGTGAACACCATTCATGCCAATGACTTCAAGTTCTATGAAGAACTTGATGATGTGATTCAGCGTGAGCCTTCCGAGGTCTTCTCTCCGGAGTTGCTGGGGATGGCTTCGTCGATTGGCATCCAAAAAGGCAAACCGTTCAATCCGTCCCGGGAACAAAAAGCGCTGCTGACCGAAGCCGTTGCCATTGGCAACGCCATGGCCCGCTCGATTCTGTTTGCCCCGCAAGACCCCAAGGCCTACATCTATCCCGGCAAGGCCGGCTACTGGCAAACCGGTTTCCCCGGCGGCAACCACGAGTATCTCGTCGATGGCGGCAATGGCGGCCGTGACATGGATGGCCGCACCCTGTTCTTCTACCTCGCCACAGTGAACACGCCGGCGATGGTTCTCGAGCTGCCGGGTGTGGGTTCGCAATACGCCTTCAGCTCCAGGGACAGTAGCGGTGCCTATCTCGATGGCTCCAAGACCTACAAACTCAACATTCCAGCTAACCCCCCAGCTCAGCGGTTCTGGTCGTTCGTGGTCTACGACCCGCAGACCCGCTCGATGTTGCAGAGCAAGGAAATGCCCTACCCCAGCAAGAATGACAAGCGCAATCCAGAGATGGCGAAAAATGCTGACGGCAGCATTGATCTCTACTTCGGCCCTCAAGCTCCAGCCGGCAAAGAAGCCAACTGGGTGAAGACGGTTCCCGGCAAGGGTTGGTTCGGCATCTTCCGTCTCTACGGCCCCGGTCAGGAGTGGTTTGACCGCAGCTGGAAGCTTGGTGCGATCGAGCAGCTCTGAGGCTTGCTCCCGGAGTTCACCAGTGGGCGGATCCCCACTGGTGAACGTCGTTTTGTGTCCCGCTCTCTTCTCAATCTGTTGCCATGTCTCGCTCAGTTGATGTTGTTGTGATCGGCGGGGGATTCGCCGGCATCACGGCTGCTCGTGATCTTCAAAAGCGTGGGTTCTCCACCCTTGTGCTTGAAGCGCGGGATCGCCTTGGCGGTCGGACCTGGTACAAGGAGGTGAACGGCTTCCATGTGGAACTGGGCGGAACCTGGATTCACTGGACCCAGCCCTTTGTCTGGGCTGAGAAAGAACGCTATGGCCTTGAGATTCAGGAAACACCTGGTTGTGCTGCCGAGCGGATTGCGATCAAGATCGGCGATCAGGTGCATGACCTGCGAGAAGACCAGCTGGCTGAATTCGTTGATGGATTTCATCAATTTTTTGCAGCAGCCAAAGCGGTTTGGGAACTCCCTTACGACTCCCATCACACGCGAGAGGCGATAGTCGAATGTGATGGCCTGACGGTCGCTGATCGGATGGATGCTCTGGAGCTCACCCCCCTTCAGCGGACAGGTGTTGGGGGGATGCTCGAGATCCTGTCAATGAACCAACCTGCGAATGCCTCTTATGTGGAGATGATGCGCTGCTGGTCACTGACTGGCTGGAATTACGAGCTGTTCAACGACACGGCTGCCCGTTACAAGTTCACGAAAGGAACTGGCGCTCTTGTCTCTGCCATCGCAGAAGACGGTGCTTTTGATGTGGCACTGAACACGTCTGTGTCCTCTGTTCAGCACTCAGCGAACGGCGTGACCGTTACAACTGCGAACGGTGATGTTGTGACTGCCAAGCGTGCGGTGGTGACCGTGCCGCTCAATGTGCTGAACAGCGTTTCGTTTGATCCGCCGTTGTCCACGGTGAAGCAGGAGGCTTCACGGCTGAAGCATGTCGGCGGCGGATACAAGGTGTTTTTCGAAGTGGAGGGGGACGCCGGCGCGGTGATGACCCTGTCCCGTTCCACCGATTCACCGCTGATCGGCAGCTTCACCTACAAACGCGGTGAGCAGCATTCGGTGCTGGCCGGATTCAGTCTCGAGCCCGGTGCTCTGGAGAAACCCGTCTCTGAGTGGCAGACCGTTCTCGAAGAATTCATGCCTGGGGTCCGTCTGCTGTCCACCTTCGGTCACGACTGGGGTGATGACACGCTCTCCAGCGGCAGCTGGTGCACCTACCGCCCAGGCTGCTTTGGACGCTTCGCCGATGAGCTTCCACGTCATGAAGGTCATCTGTACTTCGCATCCGGCGATACCACCGAGGGGTGGCGGGGCTTCATTGAAGGTGCGATCTCCAGTGGCTCGAAGGCCGCTGTAGCGGTGGCTGACAGTCTGGCGTCCTGATCACTCGAACAGGATGCGCAGTCCGACGTTCAGACCATG
>WTGE01000249.1 GCA_011525445.1 Synechococcus sp. CO36386bin_37 | reverse complement strand
TTCCTGACGCGTGCTGGTGATCACCAGATCGGCATGAGCCAGCGCTAACTCCTCTGCATCAATGCGACGGCTGATGGAATAGGTCTGCTCAAGCTGTTGATGGTCCCCACCTCCGGCTAAAAGACGACGCTGCTTCTCGCGACCCAACGAGTGCCCTGTGAAAACCAGGGGAATGCCCAAACGCCGACTCACAAGTGCCCCGACGTAACCGGCATCGGCATAGTGAGCATGGATCCAGGTTGGGCGTCTCTCCTGTCTCTGGAAATGCAGACAAAGCTGATCGGCTAAATCATCGAGATAAGGCCACAACAATTCCTTACGGAGATAGCGCTTCGGCCCAAAGGCAAAACGCAAGATGTCCGAGCCTGAAGCAATTGACTCAACCGGCTCGGCGTAATCCCCTGAGACGCGACGATCCTGAATCAGTCGGGTCACAACATCGACTCGTTCCACCTCAGCCCTCGCGGCGAGGCTGCGCATGAGTTCAAGCACGTAAAGGGTTTGACCTCCTGTATCGGCGTCCCGTCCCAACTCCAGATCATGAGAACGGAATAACCCGTGTAAATGGAGATGGAGAAGCCGAAAACCCACGATCAACCTTCAAACAAACAAAACATCAGCTAGATGCCTTGATAAATAATTAAGGCGTTCAATCAGGTTGAAAAATAAAGACTTCCTTAGAAATGATCAACCTAGAACAAGGTAATCAGCTAATAATCCAGTCCACGACAGGACATTCTGCGATTAAAAACAGCGCTCAAAGCAATCAATGAGATGATGAATTGCAACGTTCAGCACGAATGGAAACCCTCAAGATGCTCTGAACCTCGGAAGTCAGGGGATTCAAGGAACCAGATCAAAGCTGACTCGTGACATCCACAAGAGGTATGGACGGATGGCCCCATCCGCCGCCACTGAACGTGTAGGACGAGGGAACAGATAATTGCTCATTGATCCAAGCCAGGATCAAGGGCCCAAGAACCGGATCGGTGTTCTGCGCTGCAGGAGCCCAAAGATTGAAATGAGTTCCACCTGAAGCCAGCACCAAACGATGTCCATTAGCAAGAGGATTACTCCTCTTCAAAGGCATCACAGCCTCCGGATCAGAGGGAACAACCCAATCTTTCGTACCACTCACCAGCAGCACCTTGGCCTGCAGAGATGGACCACTCGTTTCATCAAAAAGCAACGTCAATGGTGGGCTGACCACCACAGCAGCCTTCACCCGAGGATCTGCCAACGATCCCTGATCCGCACCGGCCAACCAACTGCACTGCAACACCCAACTGAGATTGCGTTCCGGATCACGAGGATCCTGACAGCGCAATTTCAACTTTTTGCTGGTGGTCTGCAACCCACTCAGTTGAAGTGCAGCTGTCCCACCCCAGGAATGACCGACAACTGCAACGTCATCATCAAACTGCTGACCTGCCAATAGGGACCCTGTTTGGATTGCATCCAGAAGAGCGGTGACATCAAGAGGGCGAAAACGTAGTTCCTGAGTGCTTGGAGGAGGTGCAGCTCCACTTAACAACTCTTTTTGCTGTGCAGCATCACTGCCGGGGTGACGCGGCAGCAGCACGGTGTAACCATTCGCGGCCAAGATCCTGCCCCAACCTTCAAAACTCTCAGGTTCATCCCATAACCCGTGAGAAATCACCACGAGCTTTCCGTTGGGTAATCGCTGTGGCTGGAACACCGTGATCTCAATTGGCACTGAGCGATGAGCCACCGGAACGCTCAGCTCTGAACGGTCCCAACCTGATGCACCAGATTCAGCAACATCCATCGATGCCGGTGTCACCCTTGTTCCTTGGCGAACCAACCGACGTGCATCGTCCTGATTGAACTGAAGCCGCTTTGCATAAAAGGCCAAAGCCTGGAGATCAATGGACAAAGACTCACCGGGTAAACGTCGGAGCAAGCCAAGGATTGTGGGTTCCCCTTCGCGATAAGCAGCTTGAAGAGCATCAGCCAAGGACCGCCCACTGGTATCCGGAGGCAAGCCCTCAACCTTCATCAGTTCGGACGCAGCCAACAGCGCTTGCTGTAAAAGAGGATGACCAACTGATTGCTCAAGAACACTCGTCGCCCGTTTAGGTAGTGGTGCTGTCAGCAATCGATCCAGCAGTCGGACAACGGATCCGTCTCCAGCACGGTCCAGTTCCTGAAGATCGGCGTTGGAACGAATCAAATCTTTTGATGACCGTGCACCTTTCAAGTCAAGGGACACATCAACATCCAAAAGAGGAAGATCAATCAAGAGTCGGTCCACAGCAAAACCGGATCTGGCACCGATCAAAGTGAAAATGGTTGCCAACGCTGCTGCACGTGCTCCAGCAAACAACAGATTTTTAATAGGACTCATGCTGCTGCCTCAACAGGTTCAGGTGGATGTTGCTCTAAAACTTTTTTGAGATAACGACCCGTATGACTCGTTTCATGTTGTGCAACTTCTTCTGGTGTACCTGTCACGACAACATCCCCTCCTTTGTCACCTCCCTCGGGACCTAAATCAATGATCCAGTCTGAACACCGAATCACATCTAAATTGTGTTCAATACAAATCACTGAATTACCTTTAGCAACCAGTCTTTGCATCACGTCCATTAACTTATGGACATCATAAAAACTAAGTCCTGTTGTGGGCTCATCGATTAAATAGAGAGTTTTACCAGTAGCCCTTCGAGACAATTCCGTTGCAAGTTTGACCCGTTGCGCTTCACCTCCGGACAGGGTTGGAGCCGGTTGCCCAAGCTTAACGTACCCCAAACCGACATCCACCAACGTTCTGAGTCGGTCAGCTGCTTGGGGTATCGCTGAAAACACATCAGCGGCTTGTTCCACTGTCATTTCGAGCACGTCGGCGATTGTGTGGCCCTTGTATGTCACTTGAAGAGTTTCGCGATTGAAACGAGCACCCTTACAAACATCACATTGCACATATACATCGGGAAGAAAATTCATCTCGATCACATTCACACCCTGACCCTTACAAGCCTCACAGCGACCACCTTTGACATTGAAACTGAATTGACCAACCTGATAACCACGTGCCTTCGCTTCTACAGTCGCTGCAAAAACCTGTCGAATAGGGTCAAATGCTCCGGTGTAGGTCGCAGGATTCGAACGAGGAGTGCGGCCAATAGGTGACTGATCAATCACGATGACCTTATCGATCGATTTAAGTCCTCGCAGCTCTCCCAATCCCTGCGGAAACGGTACCTTATGACCCAATCCATGTTCAAGAGCAGGATGCAAAAGCTCGTTCACCAAGGTACTTTTTCCACTCCCGCTCACTCCTGTCACTGAAACCAGTCTCCCAAGAGGAAACTCAACATTTAAACCGTTCAAATTGTTACGAGAACAATCCAATAGCTTCAAATTACGTGTGCCAGAATTACGCCTAACTGACGGAGTTGGAATACTTTTTTTACCGCTTAAATAAGCACCAGTAATAGAATTTTCAGAATTTAAAAGATCATCAATTGACCCCTCAGCAACAACATAACCACCATGAATCCCTGCACCAGGACCGATATCAACGATATGATCTGCAGCCCTGATTGTATCTTCATCATGTTCAACAACAACTAACGTGTTTCCCAACTCCTTAAGTCGAACTAACGTAGAGAGAAGTCGATCATTATCTCGTTGATGCAAACCAATACTGGGTTCATCAAGGACATACAAAACTCCAGTGAGACCAGCACCGATCTGAGTAGCAAGACGAATCCTTTGTGCTTCTCCTCCCGAGAGTGTCATCGCTGGTCGATCCAGACTCAAATAATCAAGACCTACATCAAGAAGAAAACGAAGACGCATGCGGATTTCCTTGAGAACAAGATCACCGATTTGAATCTGGCGGGAGTTCAGCAATGGCTCAGACCCTTTATGGATGCCAACACCCATCAAACGCTCAATCCGTTCAAGCGTTTGACCCACGCTGACTGCGGTCAGATCTGTAATTCGAAACGGACCGATCTTCACTGCAAGAGCTTCAGGCTTTAAACGCAAACCTGCACAACTCTCGCAAGGAACTAATTCTAGATACTTTTCAAGCTTTTGCTTTTGTGCTTCACCGCTTGCATCACGAAGCTGGCGCTCAAGAATAGGTAATATCCCCTCAAAAGGTCGAAGATAGGATTTCGATTTTTGATATCGACTATCAGCTTGGATCTGAATCGGCTCACGACTTCCATTAAGAAGAACATCTTTTTGTTCATCTGTAAGTTCTTCCCAGGGAGTTTTAATTTCAAATCCGAATGCCTCGCCAACAGAATAAAGCAAAGAAAAGTAGTAAGAATTATCTTTTTCGGCCCATGGAGCGACAGCGGAATAAACCGGTTGCTTAGGATCTGGAATGACTCTTTCAACAGTGAATTTACGCAGATAACCTATCCCGTGACATACCTCACATGCGCCATAAGGACTGTTAAATGAAAACAGCCTTGGAGAGAGTTCTTCCATGACAGCCCCGTGAACTGGGCATGCGTAATTTTCAGAATAGAGCCGCTCTTTTTCAATTCCATCGGGCAATTCTTCACCCTTTTTCGGAACAACTTCAACAATCGATAAGCCATCGCCTCGCTTCAATGCAGTGCGGAGAGAGTCGTTAAGTCGCTCCTGTATTCCCTCTCTAGCGACAAGACGATCAACAACAACTTCAATATTGTGTTGATGATTTTTATCGAGCTCAATATTGTCTGAAAGCTCTCGAACTTCACCGTTGATGCGAATTCGAGCGAACCCCTCAGCGGCCAATCCACTGATTAATCTGCTGTGGGTACCCTTTTTTCCGCGAACAACAGGAGCTAAGAGTTGATAACGCGTTCCGTCAGGAAGCGTCAGGATTTGATCCACCATCTCATCGATGGTCTGAGGTCGGATAGAGCGTCCACATTGAGGACAATGGGGCTCACCAGCACGACCAAACAAGAGACGCAGATAATCGTGAATCTCTGTAACCGTTCCGACTGTGGATCGTGGGTTATGACTCGTCGATTTTTGATCAATCGATATCGCTGGTGAAAGTCCTTCAATGGCATCCACATCAGGCTTATCCACCTGACCAAGAAACTGACGGGCGTAAGCCGACAGACTCTCCACGTAGCGCCGTTGACCTTCCGCAAAAATCGTGTCGAACGCTAATGAACTCTTCCCACTCCCGCTCACACCGGTGAACACCACCATCTTGTTGCGCGGAATGGTGACATCGACATTCTTGAGATTGTGCTGACGAGCACCACAGACCCGAATCACCTCCTCCGAGGAGCCAGCACTCAGGTTTACAACCTTCGATGAAACGGATTGATCCTGAGCGATCGGAGCAGGGCTCCCCATACGAAGAGTTTTCGGAAGTTGGCAAGTCTAAAGAGACTTGTGCTGTTGAGGCTGCTCTCTGATCCAATCGATCGCCACCAGCCAGTCCCGCCAATCCTGCTCACGAGCCTGAATGTCCCGCAGTTGGGACACTCGCGAGCCAGTCGCTCCATTGATCACCTCCTTGGAAACCCGGACGCAGGGACTTGATCCGCAGCAGCCTGGCCGACGTGACACTGCAATCCGACACAGCACTGTGGCCTATCTGAATCGAGGCGTCAGCGTCGCACTACTTCTCCTCATGCTCAGCAAGGCCGCAATAGCAATTGCCATGGTTTCATCACCGGCAAGCGCATCAACCACATCCTTCCTGATCAAACACTCAAGCAATGGTTGTCTCTGTTCCAGTTGGTTGTTGTTGTCTGCGTCATCATTCGCTCTTGATACCCGTTCAAACCTTATCTTTGAAATCTGTTGCAGGAGATCACAAAAAATAGATCAAACTGCAATACAGATCTCTGAGCGTTGATTAAAAGTTTAAATGCAAAACGAAATAAATTTAGCCTGAAATTTCTCTAAAATCTGATGAGTGATTCAAACAAAGATCTATTTGACGAACATGTCGACAGCAATCTGTCATGAATACCCTGAGATTGTTTCAAGCCACACGCTGCTCAAGAAGACTTGCGGCATAAGCCCGAGCTTCGCCAAGATCGCCACCAGCCAGTTCCGCCAATTCCTGCTCACGGGCCGGAATGTCCATTAGTTGTGACACTCGCGAGCAAGTCACTCCATCGATCACCTCCTTGGAAACTCGGAAGTGATGATCAGCTGCAGCTGCCACGAGGGGTTGATGGGTTACACAAAACACCTGGCGATGCTTGGCCAAGGTTTGCAGCACATTCGCCATCTCTCCGCAAACTCGCCCACTGATACCGCTGTCGATTTCATCAAACAACAAGGTGCTGGAACCATCCACGTCCGCCAAACAGGTTTTGAGAGCCAACAGAAAACGTGACATCTCTCCGCCTGAGGCCACCTCCGCAAGCGGAGCGAGGGGCTGGCCAGGATTGGCGGCAAACAGGAAAGAAATGCCATCTGCGCCAGTTTCCATGGGCTCAACTGTCGAAAACTCCACTTGAAAACGCACATTGTCCAGTCCCATAGGACGCAGATACGTCATCAAGCGTTCTTCCAGAGAAGTCGCTGAAAGCCGTCGTAACCTCGTCAAAGATTGATGACAGGAATCTCGATGAGCCCTGGCATCCTGTTCCTGAAGCAATAATTGTTCAAAAGCCGCATCGGCACCAGCCACAGCCATCTGATCACGAAGCGAATCTCGACGTTCGATCAAGCCCCCTAGATCAGAACCATGACGCCGCTCCAATCGCTTCAGCATCGCAAGGCGATCTTGCAACGCACCCAACCGTTCAGGATCGCTCTCGAGCGACGCTCCATAAGCTTCGAGAGACCGGATGAGATCCAGCAGACCAGCTTCCAGATTCAGACATTGTTCTGCTGAGACAGCAAGGGATGGATCCAAGGTGTGGAGTTGCTGCAGCTCATGACAACAGGCTGTGAGGTGATCGAGAGCTGAAGGTGCCTGGTCAGCTCCGTCCTGAAGCCGACCCATGAGGACAGCCAAGCCCTCCAAAAGACGCACCCCATGAACAAGGCGATCTTGCTCTTGTTCCAACTGTTGAATTTCTGCAGGGTCATCGAGTGCTGCCGCTTCGAGCTCTCTCAACAGCGACTCGTTCTCATCCTGCTGTTCCTGTAGCCGACGGCGGTCGTTATCCATTGTCAACACTGCGGAATGACAGCGCTGCCACGACTTGTAACTGTCACGTACCTGCTGAACACACTGAATTAAGGGCTCGCCGCCTAGTCGATCAATCCAACGGCACTGCTGTCCAGGACGCGCTAGGTGCTGTGATTGCCCCTGCACCGTGAGATCGATGAGCAACGGTCTGAGCTGAAGCAACTGCTGTCGATTCACGACGACACCGTTCAAACGTGAACGGCTGCTCAAGCGCTCATCCTGGCGCTTCCACTCGCGCGACAGCACCAGATCACCATCGTCCTCTTCCAGCTCCTGTTCATGAAGCCAACGCCGAACAACTTCGTCTGGCGTAAAGGTGGCCTCGATCATGGCGCGATCACAACCCGCACGCACCAAACGACTCGCCATTGTTCCCTGCCAACCGCCCAACACAGCATCAAGAGCGTCCAACAACAAGGATTTACCCGCACCCGTCTCTCCGGTCAGCACAGAAAACCCTCGATCGAACACCAGCTCCAGGCTGTCGATCAGAGCGATATGGTCCAGTCTCAGACTGGTCAGCAAGGCAAGCCCCGGTAGTTCCATAAACCGTAGCGACGGCTCTGGTCGTTTAGAAGGGATCACCATCTCAGTGGCGGCTGTGGCACAACACGAACTAGGTGATTTCATCGAGGCCGCTGGCCTGCTCGAATACGACCCGGCAGCGATCACACGGATTTACGCAGGTCATCCGCAACGTCTGCTGCGCCGCCTCTGGCAAACCCTTGTTCCCATAGGGCTTTTGCTCCTAGGAATCGGCATTGACAAGTTGCTTGGGCTACTCAGGAATCAGGAGCGAGCCCGAAACAGAGCCAAGGAGTTCGCCAATCTTCTTGTGGAACTTGGCCCTGCGTTCATCAAAGCTGGACAGGCGCTTTCAACGAGACCAGACATTGTTCCTCCTGTGCTTCTTGAAGAACTGGCCCAATTACAGGACCAACTGCCCGGCTTCGACAGCGACCTGGCGATGGCCTGCATCGAAGACGATTTAGGCGCACCCGTCGACAGCATCTACTCCGAACTCGATCGAGAGCCCATTTCCGCAGCATCTCTTGGTCAAGTGCATAAGGGATATCTCAAAAATGGCCAGAAAGTAGCTGTGAAGGTGCAACGACCCGGTTTGAGAGAGCAAATCACTCTTGATCTCTATATCGTCCGCAACATCGCTGCTTGGTTAAACACCAACATCGGCTTAATTCGAAGCGATCTTGTAGCCCTGATTGATGAACTTGGGAGCAGAGTTTTTGAAGAAATGGATTATCTCAACGAGGCAGCGAACGCAGAAAAATTTAGAGAATTACATGAACATAATATTCGAATAGCTGTTCCCGAGATTTTTCTGGAAGCTACGAGTCGAAGAGTGTTAACAATGGAATGGATTGATGGAGTTAAATTAACAAATCTCGATGCGGTCCGTGAACTGGGAATAGATCCGGACGATATGGTTGAAGTGGGAGTGAGTTGCAGTCTTCAACAACTGCTAGAACATGGATTTTTCCATGCAGATCCTCACCCAGGCAACCTGTTAGCAATGGCTGATGGACGACTCTGTTATCTCGATTTCGGTATGATGAGTGAAGTCAGTCGAGAATCCAGAACCGGCTTGATACAAGCTGTTGTTCATTTGGTTAATCGTAATTTTGGTAAGTTATCTGAAGATTTTGTTACCCTCGGTTTTTTAGCTGAAGATGTTAATTTAGAGCCTATTGTTCCGGCTTTCGAATCAGTCTTCAGCCAGGCCATCGAAATGGGCGTGAATCGAATGGATTTCAAAAGCGTTACGGATGATATGTCTGGTGTGATGTACAAATTTCCGTTTCGAGTACCTCCCTACTACGCCCTTATCATCCGCTCACTTGTCACACTCGAAGGAATTGCATTGAGCGTGGATCCAGAATTCAAAATTCTCGGTGCGGCCTATCCATACTTTGCCCGACGCTTGATGGAAGACCCAGATCCACAGCTGCGTCAAAGCCTCAAGGAAATGCTTTTTGATGGCGAAGCATTCCGCTGGACTCGTCTGGAAAATCTCGTTGCCAGTGCAGCAAGCCAAAGTCAACTTGATCTTGAGACATTGCTTGATCAAGTACTGGATTTTCTCTTTTCTCCCAACGGAGGAATGTTGCGTAACCAATTGGTGGACGCTTTGGCAGATCGGTTGGACGCGATTGGCTGGACCGCATTGCAACGCATTGGACGTCGTTTACCACGAGCAATTCAACCGACCCTCTTACTTGATGCCACCCCCTCATTCAACGAAGAGAGCTACCTCGACCTCGAACCCATTCGTCAATTGATCCACGTTTTGCAACAACTCCCTGGATTCAATCCCGAATTGGTGTTCAGCCGACTTCCTCGCCTCATTCGTGAACGCGATGCAAGGCAAATGGGTGTTGCATTAGCTCAAGGACTAGCCGAACGCGGAGTTGTCCGCCTTGTGAAAGCAGCAGCTGCAGGTTCGACCTAGATTCCGTCAATTCTTCAAGTTTATGCCCCGCAGATCCAGTCGCCAAATCATCCTGGCGTTGGGTACCGCAATCGGTCTCACGCTGTCATCGTCTCTCCAACCTGCCTTTGCAGCGAGGGATGTGGCTTTTGTCAGTGGGGCCTACAAACGATCCATTTCAGTGAATGATCTTGTCGATCTCGCTGAAACAGGCGTCGCCAGAGGCCTTCTCTCCGATGCCCTGCGGCTGGCCAGACAGGATCCCAAAGACGTTGCAAAACTGCTCAATCAAAAACTGGATCTTCCCTTAGTGCTGACCAGTCGCTTGATGTCCACCCGCATTGGAGACGTGATTATTCGGCGGGTGGCCACGATCCTGTATCCCTTGAAAGTTCCAGATCCATCCGTCAGTGTCCCCGCCATTCGAGCAGGCGTGATCAATGGCTTGCAAGAGGGGAAAGGCAGTATCTCGATGATTAATTTTCTGGAGGCTTACCCATCAGAGGTATTGGCGGTGAATCTTCCCGCACTGGTTGCTTTGATTGAAAAGGCAGAATCAATCGCTGATCTTGTGAAATTCTTCTCGGATTCGCCGCTCGATGGTTTGAAGTAACGCGGTCTTAATTCCAGGCACTCTCTCCAGACACATAGATTTCAA
This sequence comes from Synechococcus sp. CO36386bin_37, assembly GCA_011525445.1. The sequence continues at coordinate 20,178 of WTGE01000249.1, read as the reverse complement.
AGATTGTTGCCCTCCGCAGGTGTCCCTGCTTCAGAACCTCCGCCAACGTTTCACAGCCCAACCCGTCATGCAGGACTGGCCTGGGCTGATTGAGGCCTATCGATCTTGGCTTCCTGTTTCGTCGGCCACTCCTGTGATCACCTTGCATGAAGGTGCCACACCCCTGATTCCGGTTTCATCCATTGCGGAAAGAATTGGACGCGGTGTCCGCGTCTTCATCAAGTACGACGGTCTGAATCCCACCGGATCCTTTAAGGATCGCGGGATGACCATGGCGATCAGCAAAGCCAAAGAAGCAGGGTGTGAAGCGGTGATTTGCGCCAGCACTGGCAATACCAGTGCTGCTGCCGCCGCCTATGCCCGTCGAGGCGGAATGCGAGCCTTCGTGTTGATTCCAGACGGATACGTCGCACAGGGGAAACTGGCGCAGGCCCTGGTCTATGGAGCTGAAGTACTGGCGATCCGGGGGAATTTCGACCGTGCTCTCGACATCGTTCGCGAAGCCGCAGAGAAATACCCCATCACCCTGGTGAACTCAGTGAATCCCTTCCGACTGCAGGGTCAGAAGACCGCAGCGTTTGAAATCGTTGATGCCCTTGGGGATGCTCCTGACTGGTTATGCATCCCCATGGGCAACGCTGGCAACATCACGGCCTACTGGATGGGCTTCCAGGAATATCAACAAGCGGGACGCAGTCGGCGTTTGCCGCGAATGATGGGATTCCAGGCCAGTGGCTCCGCGCCACTGGTGAATGAAACCACCGTGACTGATCCAGAAACAATTGCGACCGCCATTCGTATCGGCAACCCGGTGAACCGAGCAAAGGCCATCGCAGCCCGTCAGGCGAGCAACGGGGCTTTCCTGGATGTCACCGATGAGGAAATCATCGATGCCTACAAACTGCTGGGTGCCCAAGAAGGAATCTTTTGTGAGCCCGCAAGTGCAGCCTCAGTAGCCGGGTTAATCAAGCGTGGCGCAGAGGTTCCAGACGGATCCACAGTGGTCTGTGTATTGACGGGAAATGGTCTGAAAGATCCAGACTGTGCGATCAACAACAACGACGCTGCCTTCTACGCCGATCTTGATCCTGATCTGAGCACCGTGGCCAAGGTGATGGGGTTTTAACGCGCCGCTCTCTTGAAAGACCAAAACACAGCCTGCAGTCGTCTGCATTACCGCCATCGGTTCTGAAGCCCACTCAACAATGTTCATGTCATCCGAATGAGCGGATTCAGGGATGTCAACACCTGGATGATCGTTGGCTTCTTATTGGCCGCCTACTCGGTAGTCGCCAACGACTCACTGCAAACCCTCGGCACTTACATCTCTTCCAACAAGACACGCAGCCCAAAAGCCGTGCAGATGCTCTTCATCTGCACGGTCACAATTGCGGTACTGATGCTGGGCTGGTTTCTCAATTATGGGGATCCTGCCTGGGGTCGCCTCAATGTTCCCGGTCAGGAGTTCCCGCTTCCTGACCCCTTCTCCTGGGTCTACATCCTTCCTCCGCTCGCCGTGTTGGCTCTCACCCAATGGGGTGCACCCATGAGCACCTCCTTCCTGGTGCTCTCGACGTTCAAGCCAACCAATATCGCAGAGCTACTGAGTAGCACTCTCACGGGTTACTTCGTGGCGTTTTGCGTAGGTCTGATCGCCTACGGCCTGGGAATGTGGCTGCTGGAGCGCTGGGTGTTCCAGCAGACGCAAGAAGGCCAAAAGGTCAACAAGATCTGGTATGTCATGCAGTGGTTCTCCACAGGTTTTCTATGGAGCATGTGGCTGGTGCAGGACCTCGCAAACATTTTTGTTTTCCTACCTCGCCAGCTTGACTTCTTGCCTATGACGATCTGCACGGCAGTGCTCTGCGTGGGCCTCTGTGTACTGGTCGCCACCGGCGGTGGCCCGCTCCAGGCCGTACTTCGCACCAAGACCAACAGCTCCGATGTGCGCTCGGCCACGGTGATTGATTTCTTCTTTGGTCTCTGCCTGCTCTACAAAGCGTTCCTATCCAGCTTCCCTCTCAGCACCACATGGGTGTTCCTGGGATTGATCGGTGGCCGGGAGGTTGCCCTGCGGGTGAAGGAAAAAGAGTTTGAGTTTGTCTTCACCAATCGCGAGGGTGGAGATCTTGGCCTGATCATTGGCCATGACCTTGGGAAAGCCTTCGCTGGTCTGGTCGTGAGCGTGGGGATTGCGCTCGGGATACAAACTCTTGCTTGAAATTCAATCAATTGAATTCCATCAACACCGCATTTCCGAATGATGGAAGAGATGACTGCCCCTTGTTAAACCTCCCATCTCAATCGCATTGAGAGGTTCGGGGCAGAAAGTGCCTGCGGAATCCACTGACTACCAGCCTGCTAAACCGTGGAAAACCAGGGACAACCCAACCCCAAACACCAGCGCAACTTTTCCCCAGGCTGTGAGTAATGAGGAAAAAGATTGATTATCCCCATCGTCTCGCTGAGATTCCACAAGCGTTTTCAAATCAAAAGCAAGACCAACACTGGGGCTAAGAACTCTTTCCCTCCTTTCCACAAGACCTACTACGACTGTTTTAGTAGTTCTTTTAAGAGAATAAAAACAGCCTGAAAGCCGGGGAACACGAAAAAAGTGTGAAACTATTGCACTTCTCCCGAGCCTGTGAAATTGTGAGAGGAGCTTGTTCACGCCGTTGATTCGGACCTCATGAAACTGGTCTGTTCCCAGGCAGAACTCAATACGGCTTTGCAGTTGGTCAGTCGTGCCGTTGCCTCTCGTCCAACGCACCCCGTATTGGCCAACGTTCTGCTGACTGCTGATGCCGGAACTGATCGACTCAGTCTGACGGGGTTCGATCTCAACCTCGGCATTCAAACCTCATTGCCAGCCTCCGTTGAGAGCAGTGGTGCTGTGACTTTGCCTGCGCGGTTACTGGGTGAAATCGTTTCCAAGTTGTCGAGTGATTCGCCTATTGCGTTATCGAGCGATACCGGTGCCGAACAGGTTGAGCTCACCAGCTCCAGCGGCAGTTATCAGATGCGAGGAATGGTCGCTGATGATTTTCCTGAGTTGCCGCTGGTTGAAAACGGCACAGCTCTCCGCGTAGACGCCTCATCGTTGCTGAAAGCATTACGTGCAACCTTGTTCGCCAGCAGTTCTGATGAAGCCAAACAGCTCCTCACCGGTGTCCATTTGCGCTTCAGTCAAAGCCATTTGGAAGCTGCATCAACAGATGGACATCGCTTGGCGATGTTGACCGTTGCAGATGCCCTTCAAGCTGAGATCAGCACCCAGGATCCAGAGTCTGAAGCGAATGAATTAGCGGTCACCCTTCCTGCCCGTTCACTCCGTGAGGTGGAGAGGTTGATGGCGAATTGGAAAGGAGACGATCCCGTCAGTTTGTTCTGCGAGAGCGGTCAAGTCGTTGTGTTAGCTGCGGATCAAATGGTGACCAGCCGCACCTTGGAAGGGACTTACCCCAATTATCGCCAACTGATTCCGGATGCTTTCAGCCGCACGATGAATCTTGATCGTCGGGCCTTCATGGCAGCTTTGGATCGCATTGCAGTTCTGGCTGATCAACACAACAATGTCGTTCGTATTTCCACCGAAACCGCTACTGGATTGATTCAAATCAGTGCTGACGCACAAGACGTTGGGAGTGGCTCGGAGTCGTTGTCGGCTGATATCAATGGCGACGCTGTCCAAATTGCCTTCAACGTGCGATACGTACTGGATGGGCTGAAAGCGATGGATTGTGATCGTGTCGTCCTGTCTTGCAATGCTCCCACCACTCCAGCAATTCTGACTCCAGCCGATGATGAGTCTGGTCTGACCTATCTGGTTATGCCGGTTCAGATCCGTTCCTGACTTTCTTTACTCCACCTTGTCTGTTCCGGACCAGCTCCTCTTGAGCGATCTGTTGCGTCATCGAGTGCGCTGTGATCAAGGTCTTGATCACGGCCTAGGGGTCATGGCTTGGATGCATCCACCGGTCCATCGGTTGCTCGGCTGGGTGAGCCGTCCGTCGGCATTGCGATTGAGCCGAAATGTCTGGCGGTTAAATCAATGTCGGGGGTTGGACGATCAGCAGGTGTTTGTAAAGGGCTTCCCAGCTGAAGCTGATCAGATCACGTTGGATCGGCTGCCGACGCTCATGGAGGCTCATCTGTTGAATGCAGCTGGGGAGCGGGTCGGAATCATCGCTGACTTGGCGTTCAGACCAGCGAACGGCCAGATCAGTCATTATCTCGTAGCCAGGAGCGATCCCCGTTTGCCAGGCAGCAGTCGTTGGCGTTTATCACCGGATCGCATATTGGACCAGCAGCCCGGCTTGGTGTTCTCGGGGATTCATGAACTCGATGATTTGCCTCTCGCCCGTGCCAGCGTCCGTCAGGATTTTCTTCAGCGATCTCGCCAATGGCGCGATCAGCTCCAGCACTTTGGCGATCGTGCTGGTGAACGTCTTGAGGGGTGGCTAGAGGAGCCGCCTTGGGATGAAGCTGGGAGGGATGAGCAACTGGTTTCAGAGAGAGGTTCCTCCGATCGTTCAACAGCCATGCCCACAGACGGTCTCGCGGTCGATCCCCTTGATGACTGGGATGAGGATTGGCCAGAGGTTTCCCAGCACGGAAGTCGACGTCCATCCCGGGGTCAGGCGAGCAAGCGAACGGATTGGCCTGATCAGGATGAGGATCCTTGGGTCTGATCGTCGGCAACACTGGGTAGAGATGACTCATCGGTTGTGACCCAGTCCTCCCATGCGGTTGCGGCATTTGATCTAGGGGCGGCCCTCCGCCAAGAAGGGCTCACCGAACACGATTACACAGAGATTCAGCGTCGTCTGGGTCGTGACCCCAATCGCGCTGAATTGGGAATGTTTGGGGTCATGTGGTCGGAACATTGCTGCTACAGGAATTCCAGACCCCTTTTAAGCGGTTTTCCAACGGAAGGCCCACGCATTCTTGTTGGTCCTGGGGAGAACGCTGGTGTGGTTGATCTTGGCGAAGGTCACCGCTTGGCCTTCAAAATTGAAAGCCACAATCATCCATCGGCAGTTGAACCCTTTCAAGGTGCTGCGACAGGAGTAGGTGGCATTCTGCGTGACATTTTCACGATGGGTGCGAGGCCGATCGCATTGTTGAATGCCTTGCGTTTTGGTCCCTTGGATGAACCAATCACGCATGGCCTAGTGGAAGGGGTTGTGGCTGGCATTGCTCATTACGGCAATTGTGTTGGGGTGCCCACTGTGGGTGGTGAGGTGGCATTTGATCCCTCCTATCAGGGCAATCCCTTGGTGAATGCGATGGCGCTTGGATTAATGGAAACGGATGAGATCGTTCGATCTGGAGCCTCTGGGGCTGGAAATTCCGTGGTTTATGTGGGGAGTACGACAGGACGCGATGGGATGGGCGGAGCAAGCTTCGCAAGTGCGGAGCTCAGTGCAGATTCACTGGATGATCGCCCTGCGGTACAGGTCGGAGACCCTTTTCTGGAAAAGGGTCTGATTGAGGCCTGTCTCGAGGCTTTTCAAAGCGGTGATGTTGTCGCTGCTCAGGATATGGGCGCGGCTGGTCTCACCTGTAGTTGTTCGGAGATGGCGGCCAAAGGAGATGTGGGCGTTGAGTTGGATCTCGATCGAGTTCCTGCACGTGAGCACGGCATGACCGCTTACGAGTTTCTTCTTTCCGAATCCCAGGAGCGCATGTTGTTTGTGGTCCGCTCGGGTCGGGAGGAGGCTCTGATGCAACGGTTCCGGCGATGGGGCTTGCAGGCGGCGGTGGTGGGCCGTGTGTTGAAGGAGCCTGTGGTCAGAGTGCTGCAGCATGGAGCCGTGGCAGCAGAAGTTCCAGCCCTGGCTTTGGCGGAGGACACGCCGATCAATCACCATGAGCTGTTGAAAGAGCCACCAGACGACATTCAGATGCACTGGAGGTGGCGCGAATCCGATCTGCCCTTACCGTCGATCGATCGCGATTGGAATAAGGATTTGCTCCGTTTGCTTGACGATCCAACGATCGCTAGCAAACGTTGGATCTATCGCCAGTACGACCAGCAGGTTTTGGCCAATACGGTGATTCGAGCCGGAGGTGCCGACGCTGCACTGGTTCGTCTTCGACCTCAACAGGGAGAGGGTTCCTTGAAAGGCTCCCAGCGTGGCGTGGCTGCCACGGTGGATTGCCCCAATCGTTGGGTCGCGCTCGATCCAGAACGGGGAGCCATGGCAGCTGTTGCAGAGGCTGCCCGTAACCTCAGCTGTGTTGGAGCGGAACCGATTGCCGTCACCGACAATCTGAATTTCCCGTCTCCGGAAACATCGAAGGGGTATTGGCAGTTGGCCATGGCATGCCGGGGTTTGTCCCAGGCCTGTCGAACCCTGAACACTCCCGTCACCGGCGGCAACGTCTCGCTCTATAACGAAACACGCGCGGATGATGGCAGTCTTCAGCCCATTCATCCCACGCCTGTGGTGGGCATGGTCGGATTGGTTGAAGACCTTGGGCGCTCAGGCGGTTTGGCTTGGCGGCAACCAGGCGATTGGGTGGTTCTGCTTGGAGTCTCTACCGATGAGCAGGGCCATGAAGGCCTCGGTTTAGCGGGGAGTTGTTATCAGGGCATCGTCCATGGCTTGCTGACGGGTCGACCTCCAAAGGTGGATCTGGAGTTGGAAGGTCATGTTCAAGAGTTAGTTCGCCAGGCGTTTGCATTGGGTTTGTTGGGTTCAGCTCATGACAGCAGTGACGGGGGTCTGGCTGTTGCACTTGCCGAGAGCACTTTGGCGTCGGGTTTGGGTGTGGATCTCAACCTTCCGCATGGCTCGGCTCGATTGGATCGCCTGTTGTTTGCTGAGGGCGGTGCACGCATTGTTGTTTCTGTCTGCGCGGAACATCGCAGTGCTTGGCAGTCGCTCGTGATGTCAAAGGAGCATCAAAACGTCCCCATAACAGAGATCGGCTCTGTTGCAGATCACGGGGTGTTCAGGTTGGCTGTGGGGGGAAATCCAGTCTTGGATCTTCCTGTTGAGCGGTTACGTGAGCAGTACGAACAAGCTATTCCTCGGCGTCTGGGGGCGGTCTGATGCAGAATTCCCAGATCAAACTGCAGTCGAGGCGACCGGTGCAACAGCTCGAGACAGAGCGTCCCGATCGCATGGAAGAAGCTTGCGGCGTGTTTGCTGTCCAGGCATTGGAACAGCCAGTGGCCAACTTGGTTTATTTCGGTCTTTATGCCCTCCAGCATCGCGGTCAGGAATCAGCTGGGATCGCTGTTTTTCACGAAGGGAAGGTCAGGCTCCATAAAGACATGGGTCTCGTCAGCCAGGTGTTTGATCAGGATGTCCTTGCTCGTATGCCTGGGGGCTTAGCGGTCGGACATAACCGTTATTCCACCACAGGAAGCAGCAAGGTTTGCAATGCCCAGCCGGTGGTTTTGATGACCCGGCTGGGTCCCTTCGCTCTGGCTCACAACGGCAATCTCGTGAATGCAGCCGAACTTCGAGAGCATGTGAGTGTCGATGGCGCGGTGGAATTCACCTCAACAACCGACTCTGAATTGATCGCTTATGCGGTGCAGCAGGCTGTCGATGGGGGGTTGGATTGGACGGATGGGATCAAAGCGGCCGCATCCCTGTGTCAGGGTGCCTTCAGTTTGGTGATAGGCACGCCAGAGGCCTTGTACGGCTTACGTGATGGTTATGGAATTCGCCCATTGGTGTATGGGTATCTCGGTGATTCAGTCAGTGGGAACTGGGTTCTCAGTAGTGAGACCTGTGGGCTGGACATCATCGGCTCGTCCTTTGTCTCCGATATTGAACCCGGTGAATTAGTGGTGTTCCGTTCTGGGGATCCCACGCCAGAACGTCATCGTTGGATTGAGCCCACCACACGCATGTGTGTGTTTGAAATGATTTATTTCGCTCGACCTGATAGTCGTTTCTTTGGTGAATCCCTGTACAGCTATCGCCAACGCATTGGTGAGATTTTGGCCCGTGAATCTGCTGTCGAAGCAGATCTCGTCATCGGTGTTCCCGATTCTGGAATTCCCGCGGCGATTGGATATTCCCAAAGCAGTGGCATCCCTTACGCCGATGGATTGATCAAAAACCGCTACGTCGGTCGAACCTTCATCCAGCCGACTCAGGCGATGCGTGAGGCTGGGATTCGCGTGAAACTTAATCCACTTCCTGATGTCTTGAATGGCAAGCGGGTCTTGGTCATTGATGATTCGATCGTTCGTGGAACCACCAGTCGAAAACTGGTTCAGGCTTTGCGCGAAGCGGGGGCGATTGAAGTTCATATGCGGATTAGTTCACCACCGGTGACCCACCCGTGTTTCTACGGCATCGATACTGACACTCAGGATCAGTTGATTGCAGCGCGACTTTCTTTGAAAGAGATTGAGCAGCACCTGCAAGTTGATTCGTTGGCTTATCTCAGCAAGCAAGGAATGGTGGAAGCTGCCAATGCGCATTCAAAACATTTCTGTACTGCGTGTTTTGATGGCAATTACCCCGTTCCGATGGATGCGGAAACTCGGGCGAGCAAGTTGATGCTTGAACCTGCCGGAGTGGCTGTAACCAAGCTCTGATCAGCTGATTAAAGGCACCAACCTCAGGATGGATTCTTTGTCTTTCAGTATGAGTTGGTCGTCTTCATTGACCTTGATTCGTCCATGGCGACCGCTTGAAGTCACCACGCCAATCAGAGAGTCGGCAATACAAGCGGCTGCGATGCGTTCGTTGCCATGACTGGATTCAGCATTCAGCGTCCAGCCGATTTCACCGAGATCGCCCCGTTTGCAAGAGCGGATTGAACTGAGGTCAAGCCAGAGCAACCGACCCTTTTGACCTGCTAGCGCGATGATGGTTGGCTGTTCAGCACGACCGGCGATCGCGGTAACCAACTGTTCACCTGGGAGCAATCGCATTGTGATCGGACCTTGGGCTAATTTACCCATCAGAGGCAGATTGGTTTCATTGGCTGGCAAACGCAGAATTCTGCCGATGTCACTGATCACTGCAACATCAGCGTTGTTTTGACAGATCAGGGCTGCTTTCAAGTTCACCCCTTCTTTCAGTTTTAAAACACTGGTGGCACGCCCCGATAGATCCTGAATGTCCTTGAGAGCAAGGCGTTTGAACCGGCCATCGCTGGTTAGAAGTCCAAGGGATTTGGTTTGATTCGCATCTTGGTCATCTGGATTGGGTAACTGCAGTAAGGACACCACCGCATCGTTTTCAAGAGCTGTGGGCAAGAACCGCTCCAGAGTTCCTTGTTGTTGGCCAGCAAATTCCCAGCGAACCAGTGCAACACGCCCCGTGTTAGTGACCGCTAAAAGACGCGGTGGAGGCTGGATCGGCAGCGTCATGAGTGCAGGGGAGGGTTCATCTCCAAGGGAGGCCGGTTCATTGAGATGCAGGCGTCCCAAGAGTTGAGGACTAACGATTTTGACTTGACCGTCGTCCTGAATCAGCAGCTTGGATTCACTGGGGAGTGCATCCAGGGCCTGGCGTCTCTGCAGTTCAGCATTGGGTCTTTGGTTTGCTGCTCGTTCGGCGAGTAGTTGATCACCACCCGTCACAAGCTGGGTTCGCCTCGGGGTTGCAAAGCGTTTTTTGAGTTGGCGAAGTTCTTGGACCAAGGCATCCAACAATTGGTCGCGGTTTTCCAGCAGGAGTGTGAGTCGCTGTCGTTCCTGCCGAAGATCTTCTGCTTCTTTGTGCAGGCTTTCTTGTTCTAGGCCTGTGAGCCTGCGCAAGGGCATCGCCAAGACGGCATCGGCTTGCCGTTCGCTCAGATCAAACTGAACCATCAAACTGGCTTTCGCTTGGGATGCATCCCGGGCTTCCTGGATCATGGTGATCACTGTTTGGAGGGATGCCAGGGCGGTGGTGAGGCCTTCCACAACCTCCAGCCGATCCACCGTTTTGCGGAGCGCATGATTGGTGCGCCGGATGATGGTGAGCTCTCTGTAATCGAGGAAGGTCTGCAGGAGTTGACGCAGAGTGAGTTGTTGGGGCCTTCCATCAACAAGGCAGAGGAGGATCGCTCCGAAGTTGCTTTGGAGTGATGTGCGCCTTTGTAAGTCAGTTAGCACCGTTTCAGGATCCGCATCTCGGCGAAGTTCCACAACCACCCGCATTCCTTCGCGATCGCTTTCATCGCGAATATCGGCAATGCCGCCGATTTTTCCGTCATTCACCTGTTCGGCTAATTTCTCGATCCATCCAGCCTTACTGAGCTGGTAGGGCAATTCAGTGACGATAACGGCGTTTCGTCGATGTTTTCCCTTTCCAGGATGTACTTCCTCAACGTGAGCCACGCCACGCATCGGAATACTGCCCCTGCCTTTCAGGTAGGTCTCACGGACACCAAGACCTAACAGAACTTCTCCCCCAGTAGGAAAATCAGGTCCCGGGATGAGCTTTAAAACTTCCTCGTCGCTCAGATCGGGTTTTTTTACTAGAGCAATCAGACCGTCCACCACTTCGCCAAGATTATGGGGAGGAATACTGGTGGCCATGCCAACGGCAATGCCCGCACAGCCGTTCAGAAGTAGAAACGGGAGTTGGGCAGGAAGAACTGTGGGTTCTTGTTGAGACCCATCGAAATTGGAAGCAAAATCAACGGTGTCAGCGCCGATTTCATCCAGCAGTCCTTCATGAGAAATCGGCGCGAGCCGAGTTTCCGTGTAACGCATGGCAGCCGGTGGATCGTCGTCCACAGACCCGAAGTTTCCGTGGCCATCAAGCAGCGGATGACGGCTTGAGAATGTCTGGACCAACCGGACTAAGGCGTCGTAGACCGCCTGATCTCCGTGAGGGTGATACTTACCGAGGACATCTCCAACAACGCGAGCGCATTTGCGATATGGACGGTCAGGGGTAAGCCCAAGTTCATGCATGGCGTAGAGGATTCTGCGCTGGACTGGTTTCAGCCCATCGCGAACGTCCGGTAGGGCACGACCAACGATCACGCTCATCGCGTATTCGAGGTACGAGCGCTGCATCTCGTGATGCAGGCCGATCAATTGAACGCGCTCCTCGGCCATCCTGAAGGGAAATTAAGAGGGCAGACGCGTGTCAGCCTACAGATCTTCTCTTCATTAACCAGTGTTTGGATCAGTTCACGTTGGTGGGGTCTGCATTGGCTTCAGCCCGTTCAACGGTGTTTTGCAGACTGGGATTTCTGAGCAGATCAGCTGTGGCTCGGCGTAATTTCAACCCCCAAAGCTGTTTTTTTTGGTGTCCAGGTAAGACGTAGTTCGGGTCTTTATCCAAAGCCTTCCGGGCGAGTTCAATCGATTCCTGATCGCCTGCGTTCACTTTGTTGAGTGCTGCAGCCAAGGCCAACATCGGCTCGGGATTGGTATCGATCTTTAAAACAGATCGCCAGCGACGAATGGCTTCCTTGACATTTCCCATTTCAAACAACACCAGACTTTGGTTATTGAGTGCTTCCCAGAATTGGGGTTTGAGTGCTGTTGCTCGTTCAAAGGCCTGGAGAGCGCGCTTGGGATCCGATTGCATGACCCGCGCATTTCCAAGGTCAAAATAGGCCGTTGCATTTTTGGGGTCCAGCTTGAGACCGCGGTCAAGAAGGGGAATCGCGTCGTCAGGACGATTGTCACGCAATGCGAGTGATGCTTCTGCAAACCAAAGTCCAGCATTCGTTGGATCAAGGGATTTGGCTCGGGCTAAGGAGTTAGCCGCATTGTCGAGTTGGTCGCTGCGCAGCTGCGCTTCCGCCAGCACGGACCAGAGTCGTTCGTCGTTGGGTTGAAGACGCACAGCCAGTGCAGCAAGCCTGGCGGCCTCTTTGGGTTGACCTAATCGCAGCAACTGCGCCGCGGTGCGTCCGATGCCAATTCCAGCTCCTTCTAATTCTTGTGTGCTGGGCGTATACACATAGGGAATCAGTGCATGGGCTTGTTCAGCACTGCAAAGACCGATGACACCCATCAAGGCGGCTGCCAACCAAGTTGAGTTGAGTGATTGGCGCTTACGCCGATGGGATCCCATCACCGAGTCTCAGATGGAAACACAGTAGGTGCAACTACCGATTTTGCTGATGCAGCATTGCGGCGCCACATCCAGGGTTTGATGCGTCTGAGAGCCGATCCACGCAGGTTCTGATCCCATGTCTCTGCATCCCACTGCTCAACCTGGTTTTTACTGAGATTCAAGATCCAGGGACGGGGCTGAACGTCGGGATCTTGACTGGTGGGACGTTGAGTTTGATTGTATGGACAGACGTCTTGGCAGATGTCGCAGCCAGCGACCCATGGACCCATTCCACTCTGGATGAATTCAGGGAGTTCCGGATTTCGATTTTCAATCGTGTGATAAGCGATACATCGTCCTGAATTGACGACGAACGGTTCTGGGATGGCGTCTGTTGGGCAGGCGTCGATGCAAGCTCTGCAACGGCCGCAGCGGGCTTTTGCTGGTTGATCTGCCCGGAGATCCTCTGTCGTAAGGAGATGTCCGATCACCATCCAAGATCCGTTTTTTGGATGGATCACATTGCTGTGTTTTCCGATCCAGCCGAGACCGGCCTCTTCTGCCCATGCCTTGTCGAGCAGCGGTTCCGCATCCACGCATACGCGCCATTGCGACTCCGGTCGTTGTGTTTCCAGCCAACGACCTACGCGGCGCAGTCTTTTGCTGATCACACGGTGATAATCACGGCCCCACGCATAGCGCGCGATGGCAAGGCCGTTGGGTTGACGTGGTTCGTCAACGTAGTAATTGAGTCCGACAGCCAGCAAGCTGCGCGCTCCTTTTAATAAAGTCCTTGCGTCCAGCCGCCGTGGAGCGGCCATCCAGCCCATGTCGGCTTGATAACCAGCTTCCAGCCAGCGTTGCAATGCTGCTGTACGCATCTGCAACCTTGGGCTCCCAGGTAAACGTGCAATTCCTACAGGATCAAAACCTTCAAGACGTGCACGCTCTTTGAGTGCTGCACTGAGTTGGGGTTGCTCAGTGATGGACGTCACGGAAATGGACCGTAAAATCGGACACTGTTCATCATCTTGACGTGTCCCCATCACCATCGGGTTCTCAATCCTTGCGCCTTGCGTTCCTGCTCAGATGGTTGGGTATCACTCTTGTGGTGTTGTTTGGATTGCAGATGGCTGTACTGCTCAGTGCAGCCGATTGGGCCGATGGTGTTTTTAAGCAGCTGCTAATTGAGCGTTTGGTGAATCAAGCCCCAATGGGGTTCGTGGGCCTTTTGCTGATGCTTCTGGGGTCGAGAATGGACCATCCCGAGAATGCCAGGCCTCCGATTCGCTGGTTGGTGTCGTTGTTATCTGCACTTCTGGCGATTGTGATGATTGTGGTTGTTCCTGTGTCCATTTCCGGCAATCAGAACCTCTCCGGTGAATCGGATCAAACCCTGGAGCAACAGCGTGGACAACTCGAGATGGCTCGCCAGCAATCGGCCAATCCAGACAACGTGAAAATGCTGGGTAATCAGCTTTCTCAAGCTGGACAATTACCAGCTGATGCCAGTGAGGACGACAAAATCGAAGCTGCCCAGGCTTTTATTGATAAGCAGCTGGAGCAGATGGAACAGCAAATCAAGCAGGGTGAACGTCAACGCAACCTGGCGGTGAATCAGCGTCGCTACGGAGGCACTTTGAGTGCAGTCATTCTTGCTGTTGCCTTCTTACTCTTGGCTCTTACAGCCGTGATCTAAACGATCCGCTGGTTAGGTTGGTGAAATCACGTCAGTCTTAGGCAACAGGCGTTCCTTGGTGCAGTCCAATACAAGACCTGACCTGCCGCTCAGCGCCAGGCTTCAGCAAGATCTAAAGAACGATCTCATCGCTGGGTTGTTGGTGGTCATACCGCTGGCCACCACTATTTGGCTTGCCACCACGGTGAGCCGTTTTGTTCTGGCATTTCTCACGTCCATTCCAAAACAGTTCAATCCGTTCATCACCCTCAATCCTCTTCTTCAGGACCTGATCAATCTGGCGTTGGGGTTAACGGTCCCTCTGTTCGCGATCTTGCTCATCGGCCTGATGGCGAGAAATATTGTTGGACGTTGGTTGCTTGAGTTCGGTGAAGAGACGTTGCAACGCATTCCTCTTGCTGGTTCCGTCTACAAAACTTTGAAGCAGCTTCTTGCCACTTTTTTACGCGATAATTCTCAGCGATTTCGACGGGTGGTGTTGGTTGAATATCCTCGCGAGGGGCTTTACAGCGTTGGTTTCGTGACCGGTGAAGTTGGTCCTTCCCTCCAGGCTGAGCTGAAAGAGCCCTTGCTCAGCGTTTTTATTCCAACCGCTCCGAATCCCACCACAGGCTGGTACACACTGGTTCCAGAGGCATCCGTTAAAGATCTGGAAATCACTGTGGAAGATGCATTCAGAACGATCATCTCCGCCGGCATCGTGAATCCAGATGAACGTGAAGCCCCCGTGAACCGCAGCTTTTCCAGCTTGATTTCTCAGCTCAGGGGATCTGTGTCACCGTCTTCGTCCACAACTGGAGCCTGAACTCAACTCGGCCCTATGTCCATGCAGTCCCGATCCCTGTCTCGTGAGCTAGCGCTACTTGTGCTGGGTCAATGCCCTGAGCGAGTGAGTGATCCCCCTGATCTCTCTTTGAATACTCTTCTTCAAAAAGCGCTCGACAGCTTGATGCAACATTGGACCGAAGTGCTTGATTGTTGTGCTGGAGATTTAGAAAAGGCTCAGCAGCACTTGCTTGAGAGTGAATTGAAGGATGGTCCTTCTTCGGATCAATCTCGCGTTCGTGAGTCCTTGCAAGCATCCCTAGCAGGTGCTGAGCAGGTTATTAATGGCCTTTCAGCCAGCCTTGAATTGCCACGATTGCTGGCCCTATCCAATCAGGATCAGGTCCGACGCGATGCGATGCATCGTGTCACTCTTGTGCTGAAAAAGCGTACCGCCATTGATCAATTGATTGATGGCGTGATGGAGGGTTGGCGATTGACGCGATTGCCGCGCATCGACCGCGATATTTTGCGGTTGGCTGTGATTGATTTGTCTGAGCTCAAGACCCCAGCAGCAGTCGTGTGTAACGAAGCGGTTGAATTGGCCCATCGGTTCAGCGATGACCAAGGACGAAAGATGATTAATGGCGTGCTGCGTCGTCTGCAGAACGCTCCCTCATTGGTGCTGTCCTGAAATCATGGTCTACGACTGGTTTAATCGTGGTTCCGTTCCGCCTAAGGACTCAGCTGAATCTTCCGTTGACCAATCGGCTTCAAGGGATCAGCCTGCCGCCACGGACCCTTCTTCAACGCACCCAGCTGCGGAGGTGCTCGCCGACTCGGAATCTCCTCAGTCGCAAGAGGATGATCCCCTTGAATGGGCACGTCAGGCCTATGCACGACTGAAAGCCCAGAAGGTACAGGCCGCGGCGGACGAAACCCAACCTATTGCAGAGCAGAGCGCTGTTGGTGCTGAACCCATTTCACCAACAGTCATTCGTCCTCCAGCCGAGCATGAACAGCCTCAGCAGGAAACGATCCAATCCGATCATCCATCGGAGTCGGTGGAGCCAGTTGCACCACCATTTCCGGTTCCGTCGCCACCAGACCCGGCGGTTGAAATCGTCTCGCCTCCAATTCCTGCTGTTTCCCCTCCACCTGAGTCTGAGCCGGAACCCTCACCGGCGCTGTCTTTTCTGGAACAGGCCGTAGCCCAGCGTGATCAGCGTCAACAGGCGCTTGAGCAACCTGCTGATTCAGAACCTGCCCAGGAGCCGGATCGAACCGATGCAGTTCAACATGATCCTCAAGCTGATTCAATTCATGCTGATGAGCCCAGTCTCGGGGAGTTCGATGATGCCTTCACCTGGTCTGCAGAAGTTCTTGCTGCGCAAGGTCGCCGCGCAGAACAGGTCTCCCTCGAGGAGATCGATTGGTTAGGACGGCTCCGTCAGGGTCTGGAGAAAACCCGTCAGGGTTTTGTGACAGGTTTGCTCCAAAACCTGGGAGATGATCCTCTTACTCCTGAGGTTTTGGAAGACCTCGAATCGCTCCTGTTAAGAGCTGATGCTGGCGTTCAGGCCACTGATCGGGTTCTGGATGCATTGAGGCAGCGCATGAACCAGCAAGTTGTCGATCCCAGTGAAGGGATTCGATTTCTCAAGGAACAACTGAGGGATCTGCTTGAGGAGCCCATTAAAACCAGTGGTGTTGACGTCTTAGGTCCTCATAAGGAACGACTGAACGTATGGCTTTTGGTTGGTGTCAATGGTGTTGGTAAAACCACCACTCTGGGCAAGCTTGCCAACCTTGCCGTTCGTAGTGGTTATTCAGCACTCATCGCAGCCGCAGATACATTCCGTGCCGCTGCTGTTCAGCAGGTACAGGTTTGGGGTGATCGCAGCGATGTACCCGTTGTCGCTAACCCTTCAGCGAATGCTGATCCGGCAGCTGTAGTTTTCGACGCGATTGGTGCAGCGCGTTCCAAGGGCACCAATCTGGTCCTCGTTGACACGGCTGGTCGTCTTCAGACCAAGCACAACCTGATGGAAGAGCTTGAGAAAATCCGTCGTGTTGTCGATCGCCTTGCTCCCGATGCCCACGTGGAATCGTTGCTGGTGTTGGATGCCAGTCAAGGTCAGAACGGTTTAAAGCAGGCGATGGCCTTTGCCCGTGCAGCTGGTTTAACAGGTGTTGTGATCACCAAGCTTGATGGGACTGCAAGAGGTGGCGTGGCTCTTGCTGTTGCTTCAGAGGCGAAGTTACCCATCCGCTTCATTGGAGCAGGTGAGGGCATTCGCGATCTTCGTCCTTTTAATAGTTTCGAGTTCGTGGAAGCCCTCCTGGCATCGCGATAGGTCTTTGCCTATTTCAGCTTGATGGGTTCATTGTTGCTACGTTGCGCCTTCTGCTGGGTGTAATGCCGTGAGCAGTCCATCTTTCACTGCATCGGCTTCATTACGGCAGCTGCTTGAGAGCATGTCGAAAGAGCAGCGCTCCAATCAGGAGCTGCTCGTATCACTGGGGTTCGCGTTGCGGAGCTTCAGCAACCTCAACCGTTTTTTAGAGTTGGTACCTGTGGTGGCAGCCCGCCTTGTCGGGGTGGAAGGTTCTCTCCTAGTTCCGTTTCAGGCAAATGGACGCCTGTGGCGCGATCAGCTTCAGATGCTTCCCGGTCCTCGCACCGATGCCGTGTTACGGGTTCTTGTTGGCCATGAGCCTGCAAATGCCAATGGATTTGGATCCGACGAAACCCTCTTGCGCGCCATGGATCGTTTGGTTCAGCGACAGCTTGGAAGTGCTGGTTTGTTCGCAACGTCTGTGGTTGCTCGCGGTCGTCCTAGGGGACGTCTTTATGTGTTCAATCCATCGAGTCCCCTGGTCTGGAGCGATGTTCATCGCCGCCATGTGCAGTTGGTGGCTGATCTTACTGGGGTTGCGATTGAAAATGATCTGATGCTTCAGGAAGCTCGTCGTCATGAACGGGTTGATCGACAGCTCAGTATTGGAGCTGATATTCAAGCTCAGCTCTTACCTGATCACTGTCCTGTTATCGAGGGAGTGGATCTTGCGGCACGTTGCAGGCCGGCATTTCAAGTTGGGGGCGATTACTACGACTTCATTCCGACTCGTCCAGAACTGATTGGGCGTCGACGGGAGCGTGGGCGTTGGGCCTTCGTGATGGGTGACGTGATGGGTAAGGGGGTGCCGGCGGGACTGTTGATGACCATGCTTCGCGGAATGTTGAGGGCAGAGGTCTTGAGTGGTTTGCCACCTGATCGCATCCTCTATGACCTTAATCAATTAGCCCTGGAAGACCTGTCTCAGTCTCATCGATTTGTGACGCTGTTTTATTCCGATTTCGACCCTCGGACGAAGCGTTTGCGTTATTCCAATGCTGCTCATAACCCGCCGTTGATCTGGCGTGCTCAAACGCGCAAATTGATGCGTCTGGATGCTCCCGGACTGTTGATCGGACTTCAGCCTGAGGCTGAATATGGTTGTGAGTCGTTGATTCTTGAACCTGGAGACGTTCTTCTTTTTTACACCGACGGAGTAACAGAAGCCCCTGGAATCACCGGTGATCGCTTCGATGAGGCAAGGTTGATGCGTTGTCTTGAGCAGGCCTGTCGATCGGGGACAGGGTCTCAGGGCATTTTGAACCATTTATTCAGTCGCCTCGATCGTTTTGTAGGACCAGATCGTCAGTTGGATGACGATGCGTCGATGGTGGTGCTTAAGGTCAAAGAGGAGATCATGCTTCCTTCAGTTCCCAGGTCTTTGGCCTGACAAGCTTGAGAACAAGCGCAGAGGATGATTGCCATGGCAGGCGGGGTGACAGGGGGGGGCTCTGCAACCTGGAGTGATCGTTTTGAGCAGGGGTTGCATCCGGCCATCGAGCGTTTTAACGCTTCAATTGGCTTTGATATCACTCTTCTCCAAGAGGATTTGGATGGGTCCATTGCGCATGCCCGCATGTTGGCTGAGTGCGGTGTGATTCTGGAGCAGGAGGCTGATCAATTGGTTGGTGGTCTTGAAACGATTCGGCTCGAAGCGGCTTCAGGTGAGTTCAAACCAGGGCTAGCGGATGAAGATATTCATTTCGCCGTAGAACGCCGCCTGATTGCATTGCTGGGACCGGTGGGCAAAAAATTGCACACCGGTCGGAGTCGTAATGATCAGGTGGGAACCGATCTGCGGCTTTGGCTCAGACGGCGTTTGGATGAGATTGAGCTACAGATGCTGAACTTTCAGCGGGCCTTGCTTGAGCAAGCTCGCCTTCATCGCGAAACCCTGATTCCTGGTTATACGCACCTGCAGCGGGCTCAACCCTTGTGTTTGGCTCACCATCTCCTCGCTTATGTGGAAATGCTGGAGAGGGATCGACAGCGAATGGCGGATTTGCGTCAACGGTTGAATGTCTGCCCCTTGGGAGCAGCAGCTTTGGCGGGCACACCGGTGCCGATTGATCGCAGAAGCACCGCTTCAGCTCTTGGCTTTGACGGGATCTATGCCAACAGCCTTGATGCGGTAAGTGACCGGGATTTCACGGTTGAGTTTTCGGCCGCGGCCTCTTTGGTGATGGTGCATCTCAGCCGTCTTGCGGAGGAGGTGATTTTTTGGGCATCTGAGGAATGTGGCTTTGTGCAGCTCACCGATCGTTGTGCGACGGGCAGCAGTCTCATGCCTCAGAAAAAAAATCCCGACGTTCCTGAATTGGTCCGCGGAAAATGTGGTCGTGTGTTCGGCCATTTGCAGGGTCTGCTCACAATGATCAAGGGCTTGCCGCTGGCTTACAACAAGGATTTTCAGGAGGACAAGGAAGCATTGTTCGATGTGGTGGCTACAACCTCGCAATGTCTTGAAGCGATGACGATCTTGATGCAGGAAGGTTTGAGTTTCAGAACTGAGCGACTCGAGGCTGCCGTAGCTGCGGACTACTCCAATGCGACGGACGTGGCTGACTACCTCGTGGCCAAGCAGGTTCCTTTTCGGGAGGCTTATCAACTGGTTGGTGCTGTTGTGAAACATTGCCTTCAGGACAATGTGCTGCTTCGCGAGCTCACTTTGGAACGTTGGCAGCAGTTCCATCCAGCCATCGAAGCGGATTTGTTTCAGGCATTAACGCCTCGCAATGTTGTGGCGGCTCGAACCAGCGAAGGGGGCACTGGTTTTGATCGGGTTAATGAACAGCTTCTAATTTGGAGTCAACGATTGGGGCCTGGAGATCAGGTTGTTTGAGTGGTGATCATTCGGCTGAGATCGGACTAGTCTGAAGAGGCCAGAGGTTCAATGATCTTTTTGCAGGTCCATGAATTGTTGGCCCTATTGATTCAATTGGTCCCTCTTTACTTCGGTCCATCAGGAAAGTGAGCATTTTTGTCGGTAATTTGCCGTTCCGCGCTGAGAAGGAAGACATCATTGAGCTGTTTTCCACCTATGGAGAGGTCACAAATTGTGCCCTTCCTCTCGAGCGTGACACCGGTCGCAAACGCGGTTTTGCATTTGTTGAAATGAGTGATGAAGCGGCCGAAGCCTCGGCCATTGAGTCACTCCAGGGAGCTGAACTGATGGGCCGTCCTCTGCGCATCAATAAAGCTGAGCCTCGGGGAAGTGCTCCTCGTCGCGATTACGGCGGCGGTGGCGGCAGCTATGGAGGCGGCGGCTACGGAGGTGGCGGCTACGGAGGTGGCGGCGGCTACGGAGGTGGTGAGCGCCGTTCTGGTGCGA
>WTGE01000013.1 GCA_011525445.1 Synechococcus sp. CO36386bin_37 | reverse complement strand
GGCCTAGCCATGGCCTATGCCAAAGGGATTGGTGGCACCCGCGCCGGCATCCTGGAAACCAATTTCAAGGAAGAGACCGAAACCGACCTGTTCGGCGAGCAGGCTGTGTTGTGTGGTGGTCTCTCGGAGCTTGTCAAAGCTGGGTTCGAAACGCTGGTGGAAGCTGGCTATCAACCCGAACTTGCGTATTTCGAGTGTCTGCATGAAGTGAAGCTGATCGTGGATTTAATGGTGAAAGGAGGTCTGTCCTCGATGCGGGATTCCATTTCCAACACCGCTGAATACGGGGATTACGTGAGTGGACCTCGCCTGATCACCGCCGATACAAAAGCGGAAATGAAAAAAATCCTTGCTGATATTCAGGATGGAACCTTCGCCAAAAACTTCGTTGCCGAATGTGCTGCCGGTAAGCCTGAAATGAAGAAGATACGGGCGCGTGACGCGGAGCATCCCGTTGAAAAAGTTGGGAAGGGCCTTCGCTCCATGTTCAGCTGGCTGAAAGCAGCCTGATCGATCCAGGCCTGCTGGTCATCGCCGCCGCAGGACTCGACCTTTTGGTTGGTGATCCCTGCTGGAGCCCCCATCCCGTTGTGGCCATGGGACGGGCCATTTCCGGATTGCGTACGCTCGTCGAACGCTGGGCAGGAAACCAACCACATCGGCTGCGTGCAGGTGGGGCTCTGATCACAGTCCTGGTGGTGACTGGAAGCAGTGGATTGGGCTGGCTTTTAGAACGACTCTTGGTCTCCAGTTCTCCGTTGCCGCTTCCAATGGCAGCAATCCTTCTGGTGCTCGCCTTGGCAAGTGCCCTCGCAGCACGAAGCCTGCGCGACAGTGTGCTTGCAGTAGTCCAGGCACTGCCGGATCTTGAATCAGCCAGAGAAAAACTGAGTTGGCGCGTCGGCGGAGATGTCAACGAACTGAATCAGAGAGAAATTCTCAGGGCCAGCGCAGAAACAGCGAGTGAAAATGCTGTGGATGGGTTGTTTGCACCTTTGTTTTGGATGCTCGTCGGGGCAGGACTCTGGCAGGCAGGGTTCACACAGTTGCCTGGGCCACTAGCACTGGCATGGGGATTTAAGGCAACCAGCACAATCGACTCCATGCTCGGTTACCGACATGGAAGTCTGCGTTGGCTTGGAACTGCCGGAGCCAGGCTTGACGATCTGCTCACGTGGTTGCCTTGCAGACTGGTGCTTGTCACCCTGCCTCTGGTGAGCGTGAGCTGGAAGCGATGGGCTGCCACTGTTGAAGCGGCCCAACGTGATGGCAGGCCAGATCCCTCACCCAATGCAGGACTTTCCGAAGCCATTTTTGCTCACTGTGCTGGGGTAAGGATGGGTGGACTGAATCGTTATGGGGAGAATTGGATTCAAAAGCCTTTGCTCTCTGCACATTCACAGCCAGCCACAGCAGCGGGTGTGCGCACGGTGCTCAATCTTGGGCTCAGGCTGGAATTCACCTGGTTGGTCCTAGCCACAGGATGGTTGATGCTTCAATAAGCACCACGATCCATGGGCAAGAGCAGAACGCCGAATGTTCGCAGGATGATCGCAAGATCGAGCAGTAAGGAACGCCCCCTCGAGTAGGCCACATCCAATCTCACGCGCTTGGGGTAGCTGAGATTGTTGCGTCCACTAACTTGCCAAAGCCCCGTTAATCCAGGACGGACCGCCAACACTTCATCCATGAATGGGCCATAGCGTTGAATCTCCTTGTCAATAATCGGACGTGGTCCCACCACACTCATCTCTCCTCTCAAAACGTTGAGGAATTGAGGAAGCTCATCCAAGCTGGAACGCCTTAAGAAGCGACCGATCGGTGTGATGCGCGGGTCCTGACGGAGCTTGAAATCGCGCTCAAACTCTTCGCGCATTTCTGGAGATTCAGCCAAGACGCGCTGTAGAACAGCATCGGCATCACGACGCATCGTGCGAAATTTGATGCACCCAAAGCGTCGGTAACCACGCCCCACCCTTGTCTGTACGTAGAAGATGGGACCGGTTGAACTCAAACTCACCAAGGCGGCGATCACAAGGAATACAGGGCATCCAAGACCCAAAACCAGAAGTGAAAAAGCAATATCACCGCCCCGTTTCAAAGTTCGACCAACCCGGCTCTGCTGCCGGACCAGTGCCACTGAAGTGAGAACAGATGGTGGAGCTGATAACAATTCCAGATGTCGTCTCGAAGCACGACGACTCAGGCTGAAAGCACCCATCTGTGAGGATCGCCGAAGCCCAACATGCATCCAGTCTTTCCTAGGCCTCACTCCACTGAACCGCAATGGGGGCGGACCAAAAGAGTCGAAGGGTCAGTCGCCGCAACGGCACAGGAAGAAGCGTTGAAAGCTCGCGGATTGCACACGGAGATTTGCAAAGCCAAATAACAGGGTTTGCTGACAGAAACAGATCAAGAAGTCTCTCAGCCGATTGCAGCAATCAGCAAGCATTCCGAAGCTGGAGCATGACTACCACCAACACCCCCATCAGCGCCCTTCTTGAGGAAGCCCTTCAGGAACCATCGATCGGAGAGACAACAAACTTCCGATGGCACGCCACCGCCATAGGTATCGCAGCATTGTGGCGAGCGGACACGTCTCCCTCCACCCCTCCCTTTGAAACTGCATTGAAAGAGGGGCTAGAGATCGGCTTGGATCTGAGCAGGGAAGAAAAAGAATTTCATCAAGTCAATAAAGGCTTAATCCTGCTGTTTCATTCCTAGTCCAATGGTCAATCAACTCAACAGGCTTGATCATCTCGATCCAATCGATCGAGTGATGGCTCTGTCATCTCAAGTGAACTTTGCATGACGCAATAGAGCATTGCCATAATTGATAGATCGATACAGCTAACCAGAATCACAAGAACTCAAAGAGTTGATGCTTAAACTTTCAGCCCATACCTATCCATTTCAAGCACAAGAACATCGGCACTTAAAACTACCTTGTCACTGACTCTTACATCACCCCAATACAAGTCGCTCAGCACAAAAATTCCAAGATAATGGGGAATAAAGGGTAAGATCAATTATTCATTCATCAACCTTGAACCATTCCAAAGGGGATGCGACAAAATACTCGATAAATCATCAAGAATTTTTTGATCCGAAGCACTCCAAAACTTTTCCTTGATTTGAATAAGATATTCATGTTGAATACCATGACCTCGTTTTCGTGAACAAACCACAATAACGTCGTCATAAGAAAATGGAAAGTCAGCTGTCATCACACGACCAAGTATTCCCTCTGATACAAATAATAAAAAATCGCAAATAACCTGATTGAAGAATTCGTCACCGTCTTCAAGATCACCACAAGCGATCATTTGCTCTTTCGTCTGGGGCGTGTACGTCACAAAGGAAAAGAAGAAAGGGGCACCTGTTTGCTGCAAAAACAAACCCCTGAATGGTCGACCCATTATCAAAACGCTTCCATCGATAGTTTACGCGAATTGCCAGGCTCGGCTCAAACCAACAAAAGCGAACTCTAATCGCGATAAACACGGCACCGAAACCAGTTTACCAACGCCAGAAGGAAGGAGACAATGAGGCTGGGGGTCGATCAACACTTGTCACTGCTTTTCGCTGCATCAAAAAAGCTTTAACATTTTGGAAATTTTTAATTCACGCATCAATATGTTGGATTAAATGATTACAGCTATAATACAAATCTCCCGAAAACGCAATCATTTATAGATTACCGCATGAGTCAAGACAAGCAATTGGTAAGATGATTAAATACCATTTTAAATGATTTACTTTGCTACAAGCCAAAACACATTTCAAAAATGCCTTTAAAGCAGATCATTACCCCTTCAAAACTTTGCCAAAAAGAAAATACTATTGAAGCCAATCCCACAAAGCATCGGCGATCGATGCTCAGATATAAATAAATTCGCTTGGATTTACGAGGTTTTTTAAAATTCGTTTTATATTACAAACCCTATAGGCATCTCGGTAACGGACAGCAGACTGGAGACTTGTTGGGCAATGACTGATGCCCTCCTCTCAAACAATCCTGACCCACCGTCCTGCGTTGAAGGTGCTCGGTCGTTGCGTTGCGATTGTTCAAGTTTGAACTTGATCAGTCTCACAGAGCGATAGGCAACACCTCAATAGAATTAGAGAGAAAACGGGCTCTCAGGAATCAATTCACCGCCAAGGTCTTAATCCCAGCAGCTAACAGCATCCCGAGGCTTGGCAGCAGATTCTGAACATTTCAGATCAGTCCTGAAACAATCTTCAACGGAGAGGGTGGGATTCGAACCCACGAGGGTGTTACCCCTACACGATTTCGAGTCGTGCGCATTCAACCGGGCTCTGCCACCTCTCCA
>WTGE01000236.1 GCA_011525445.1 Synechococcus sp. CO36386bin_37 | reverse complement strand
AGCAGGCACCACTCCTGATCGGGATCACAGACCGCCACCTTCCACTTCAATGTGAGCGGCACTGAAGAGCTTAAGGAGACTGATGCAGACAGAAACTGATCAAGTGCATCCCGCATCGCCGGACCTGCCGGCAATAAAAAAGCCGCTCTAGGTGCCTGTAACCAACCAGCATCCGAAGCATCCCCAATCTCACCCTTGAGCTCAGCCAGGGCAGCACCCAGTGCAAAAGCCAATGGGGCTGGCACGGCTCCAGAGACTCGTTCAAGGCTCCTGACAGTCCAGACCTCCCGGGTTTCGATCAACCGAGCCAAGGCGGCCCGGCAGCACGCGCACTGGTCTGCCTCCAGAGGGGACACCTCTCCCCATCCGAGACGCCCGGAGCTGTCCTCCAACCGCAACAACCAACCGCGACGCTGCTGCAACACGCCTGAGGCTGTCTGCAGAGGCCGGGTGAGCTGAAACCCGTAGGACCTGATCTGCAAGCTCAGCTCCATGGTGATCACTCTCAGCGCAGGAGAGGGCCTAAAGCCAGACCTGCAGCCAAACCAAGACCGTTGAAAGCCTGGAATCGCAGTGCCAAAAATTTGCTGCCAGCGATTCGCTCCGGTTCAGCATGGTGATCGCGCAGCAAGCGGATGAGGACTGATGCAGCTGGCACGCCGATGGCGCTCAACAGGACCGTGAGCGGCCAATCACCATGGAGAACAGGCACCCACTCGAGGGCGAGGGTGCCGGCGACAAACCACGGAATCAAGGCAGCAGCCCTGGCCGTGCCCAGGCGCACCACTGGCGATTGTTTGCCATGCGCGGCATCCTCATCCACCTGATGAAAATGGGAGCAGAACAACACTAGGGACGTGGCCAGAGCAGGCCCTGAACCAAGCTCGAGGGCAAGCTGCCATGGCACGGCTGTTTGATCCGCGGGAGCCAGCACAAGCAAGGCAGCCGCAGTTGCAAAGGGGCCAAAGGCCAGCCAGCAGATCGGCTCCCCCAATCCCCGATAGCCGAGGCGAAAGGGGGGACCCTGATACAGGTATCCCAGCCCACAGCTCACCAGCACCAGAGGAAGCACAGCAAACGAACTTCGCAATGCGAGCATCAGCATCAACGCCAAACCCAGGACGAAGGCCAGACAAGCCCAAAGTCGAACAGGCCGCCGCTGCCCCATCAAGGCAACAACGGAATGGGGCTTTGCAAAGGCATCGACTCCAGTATCAGCATCAAACAGATCGTTGCTGAGATTTTCCCAGAGGAGAAGCAGCACCGCTGCGAGCAAAAAGCCGGCAAACTGGGACCATCGCACCATCTCCTGGGTCCCTAGACGCCACCCTGCTGCCAGGACCACAGGCATCACGGCAACCGAATACATCCGCCATTTGATAGCAGCCCTCCAGAGGCGTCGACGTTCGGACATGGCGTAACGGGTTGCGACAGACTGGGGACGGTGCCGGGGCAGGATCCAGTCAAGCTGAGACGTTGCTCATACATTTGAGCAGGACGCCGCACTGATTCGCCGACCCATGACAGCCGACTCCCCACAACCCGCGGCTGCTCATGGGTTCAGCGACCTGCTCGAGAGGGCCCAGCGCGCCTGGGATGAGCGAGACATCGAGGAGGGAACCTTCAGCATCGCCCTGCAGGTTCCCACTCAGGATCCACTCAAACAACTCCCTCGCCTGGCAGAGGACAACTCCTTTCAGTTCCTTTGGGACAGTGCCCCGGGACTTTGCCTTGCGGCGGCTGGTCAATGCCAGCGCCTGGACTTGGCCGGTCCGAGACGGTTTGAGCTTGCGCAACGCTTCAGCGACACGACCCTGCAACGGTTGATCGATGCGAGCCCTCAGGCTCCATGCCAGGCCCGTTCCCGTGTGTTGCTGGCCTTCAGCTTTTTTGAAAAGAGGCCGGCGCAGCAGGGGAACCAAGATGCTGCTCCCTGTTTGCAAGCCCTGCTCCCGCGCTGGCAACTGAGCAGCCATGGCCAACAGAGCTGGTTAAGACTGCATGGTCATGCCTCCGATCCAACCGATGTGCGCGTTCTGGTCGAATCGCTCTGGCTGAGGGCCGATGCACTCAACGCAACCACTCCTCACGATGATCAGGAGGACGCAACAGTTCATGGAACACCGGTGGGCTGCTGGCAAGACAGTTACCTGCCCGCCCTTCAACAGGGATTGACTCTGGTTAATCAGGGGACACTACACAAGCTGGTGTTGGCCGTCCGTCAGTCGATTGAGCTCACTTCCCCTCTCTCGCCGTTACCTCTCTTGGAGAGGCTTCGCCATCAGCAAACGGGGAGCTGTCGTTTTCTCTGGCAACGGGGAGCTCATGATGCTTTTTTTGGCGCCTCGCCAGAGCGACTGCTCAGCTTGCGCGGCAGTCGATTGCAGTGTGATGCACTGGCTGGCACAGCCGGCCGAGGCGAAGGCGGCGACACACTGATGCAATCCAACAAGGACCGCCACGAACACGAGCTGGTGGTTCAAGCCATCAGCGACAGCCTAAGCGACGCAGGTTTAACCCCTCAAAGCCCTCAACGCCCTCAGCTGGCACACCATGGCCAACTGATTCACCTCCATACCCCAGTCAGTGCCAATGCAACAGGGCACCAGGCCCTTGCCCTTGCAGCAGCGCTTCACCCCACTCCAGCTGTCGCGGGTTTACCACGTCGTGAAGCCATGCATTGGCTCCAAACCCTCGAGCCGTTCGAACGAGGAGGCTATGCAGCACCGATTGGCTGGATCGACCAGGCCGGGGATGCAGAGTTACGCGTTGCCATCCGCTGCGGATACCTGCGCGGCAACCAGCTCGATCTCACCGCGGGCGCAGGGCTTGTGCGCGGATCGATCGCCGAGAGAGAGCTTCAAGAGGTCAGTCAGAAGCTCGCGGTGCTCGCCGACCAGCTGGATCTGTACTCAGGGAGCAAAGAGCGAGCGCAGTCACCACTGCATAAATGACTGCTGAACGGCTGTTCTCTCCTGAGATCAGGACGAAGACGCGCCCAGGCGAGCAATCACCATGTCGGCCAGGGGAACATTCATCAGCCGTTCCACCTCACGAATCCCCGTGGGGCTGGTCACGTTGATTTCACTCAACATCCCGCCGATCACATCGATTCCCACAAAGAACAACCCCTCCGAACGCAAGGCCGGAGCCAGGGCATCGCAGATCAATCGTTCGCGCTCCGTGAGTTGGGTGGCTTCTGGCAGTCCACCAACGGCAAGATTGCTGCGGAATTCCCCTTCTTTCGGCTTGCGGTTCACAGCTCCCAGCGGTTCTCCATCCACAAGAAGAATGCGCTTGTCCCCATCGGTGACAGCCGGCAGGAAGCGCTGAGCCATCACAGGCAGCACACCCTGCTCCGTCACGAGTTCCAGCAGTGCTCCGAGTCCTGGAGCAGACGCCGAAACCCGCACAACTCCCAATCCTGCACGACCACCAAGAGGCTTCAGGACCACCTCCTCCTGTTCCCGCGCGAAGGACAACAGCTCTGAAATACGTCCTGACACCAGCGTGGGTGCCATCCAGCGACTGAAGCGCAGGGCACCGAGTTTCTCATTCCAACTGCGCAGCGAGCTCGGGCGATTCAGGACCAGAGCACCAGCACGCTCCGCCACATCGAGCAGATGGGTTGCATAGAGGTAAGCCTCATCAACTGGGGGATCCTTACGCATCCAGATGGCCCCAAACAAATTCAGAGCACAGCATTCCGGTTCTCCGATCTCAAACCAGGGCTCAGGTTGGACCGGCACAGCGACCGCAAGAGGTTCATCCCCTCGTGCGATCAGGTCTGCCGGCATGGAGGCCCACACCTCATGACCGGCTCGCTGGGCCGCCTGCATCAACGCAGCCGTGGAATCCTTGACTGGATTGATCCGATCCAGCCGATCCATGACGAAGAGGTGACGCATCGCTGACACCTACTCAGGCCTGACCGGCAAGCAGGGCATCCAGTTTTCCCGCTCTTTCCAGGGCATGCAGCTCATCACAGCCGCCAACGTGATGATCATCGATGAAGATCTGAGGAACGCTCCGTTTGCCGTTGCCTCGAGCTGCCATCGCATCCCGACCGGGCTCATCCCCATCCACCGACAGTTCCTTGTAGGCCACACCCTTGCGGTCCAGCAAACCTTTGGCACGCACGCAAAACGGACAGGTGCTCCAGGTGTAGATCTCGACCTTGGCCATCGAACTGCCGTCACATCAAAGTGAATCTTATGCAGGCCGACCGCACTGATAGCGTCAATACCAGAAGGCTCCGTTGCACCATTGCTGGATCTCACAGACTTCAAACGCGATCTCTCCGAGCTCACTGACCGCCTGGGCCATGCCCAGGACT
>WTGE01000190.1 GCA_011525445.1 Synechococcus sp. CO36386bin_37 | reverse complement strand
ACCACCCGCTGGCAGGTCTTCTCAGGGGAGACGAGCACCAGCCAGGCCAGTCGCTCAGCCACCTGGGACACCCGAGGGATCATCCTCAGTTACGGCGGTGGCATTGTGGAAAGCCTGTACGCGTCGACTGCGCAAGTCAGTGCCGAAGCCCACGGCCATCTCGGCGCCAGCATGAGTCAAACCGGCGCACAGCATCTCGCTCAACAGGGGCTCCCCTTCAATGCGATCCTCGGCAGGTATTACGCAGGAGCCTCACTGGCACGGTTGAAACGACATGACCAGTGAACTGTTCCGACAAGCGACGCAAGTCGCAGCGGCCGCGAGAGCATCCGGAGCCCTGGTGCCGCTCGACACCGCGCTCACGCGTCTGAGTGGTGAGCATGGCAGCTGCTTCGAACTGCGGCATCTCCTCAGCGCGACACCCAAACATTTGCGCGCCGCAGGCCCCAAGCCAAATCCATTTCGCCCCTGGGATCGACGGCTGGAGGTTCAGCAGATCGGGCTTTCCCACGTCGTGATCCTGAACAAATTTCCCGTTCAGGCGGGACACATGCTTCTGATCACCCAGGACTGGCAACCCCAGACCGGTTGGTTGTCCCTCGACGATTGGCGTGCCCTTGCCCGGGTTGATGCGACGACCACAGGACTGTGGTTCTTCAACAGTGGTCCTGATGCCGGTGCCAGTCAGCCACATCGGCATCTTCAGTTGTTACCCCGGGACGCAGGGGAACCCATCTGTGCACGGCAGGATTGGTTCAAGAACTGTGCTGAAGGCAGAATCGATCCAGCGGATGAACCACTGTTGCGGAGCTGTCGGGTCGTGCCCCTGACCCCGAACCCGACCGCTGAAATGCTGCACCAGCTCTATCTGTCCTTGGCTCATGACCTTGAGCTTGGGACGCCATTTCAGGCTGATCAGCCGCGGGGGGCCTACAACCTGCTTCTGTCTCGGGATTGGATGGCCATGGTTCGACGCCGAACGGAAGGCATTCGCGGTTTCAGCGTGAATGCCCTCGGATTCGCCGGTTCCTTGCTGAGTACCGAGACATCCGATCGCGCTTGGATCAAGCAGTCAGGGCCAGAGGCCCTGCTCCACGCGGTCGTTGACCCTGTTGGTTGAGTGTTGAGACCAGGCTCAAGCTTTGGCCTTGGCCTTTTCCAGCTGGCCGACGATGAAATCTCGGTACTCGGAAGCCAGATCATGGAATCCCTGTTCGATCAAACCGGCGACCACGTCGACTGCATCGTCTTCGCATTCGGGGATCAACATGACCCCACGTTTCCGGCCCAGGATCATTTCCTGAATGATCGGTTGCATTTTTCTTGGCTTGCCTGACGGATCCTCCAGCACGTCCTGTGCAGGGATGAAGCGTGCACGGTGCTGATCGTTGGAATTGATCTGTGCGATGAAGCAATACTGGGTGGCGTTGATCTCTACCAATCCCCTGAATTCAGAGAGCTCTTCTGTGGCATCAACGCAGCAGAAGTTATTGCTCTGGGAGGGGGATTCGCCATCAAAACCACGAATCCTGGAGATCGTTGCGGTGGCATCGAACGACTCTTGACCGAGGCGGGTCACCAACGACTCACAGAAGGCACGCTTATCCATGACAACGGCATAGCAGGCAGCATTAGACCCGCTTCCAGTGCCCCGCTTTGTAGCGACGGGCACAGGTTTTCAACAGGTCGAAACCATGCCGTGGTGGCACGGACGCCATGGCTTTGGACGCAATGCCATGGCTGGAGAAGCACATGACATGCATCCGTTGAACAAGCACAGCATCCGGCATCGAAACAAGCAAATTCAGGACAACCTGCACCTGGTGCGACCCATCGCCAGGCATTACGCCCAGCAGACAGGCCAGGATCACGATGACCTGCTTCAGGTGGGCTGCCTTGGACTGATTAAAGCGTCCAATCGGTTCGAACCTCAACGAGGAACATCATTCAGCAGTTTCGCCAGAGCCCATATCCGAGGAGCCATTCTTCACTTTCTCCGTGACAAGGTTGGGTTGATTCGACTTCCACGAGCCGTGGAAGAACGAGCCATGCGGGTCACCAAGAACCCTGAACGTGGGATGACCACAGCTGATTCCCTCGATGTGCATCACTATCGACACAAGCATCACTGGGTCGAATACAACGACGACCTGGTCGATGAAAGAGCGGTGGGTCTCGAAATGGTTGAGCGTTCAGAAGCCTGGATGCGGGTCAGGCAGGTGTTTCGAACAATTGGACCCGAAGACCAACGCGCAGTCCAGATGGTGGTGATTGATGGGCTGAGCCTCAGAACGACAGCACAGCACTTGGGAGTCTCGGCGATGACTGTTCAGCGGCGCGTCAAACGCGGTCTGAACAGCATCTCGACTGGACTTCGTGAGAATCAGGCCGGTGTCTGAGCGTCGCGATCCATCTGCTCCTGCAGAGTCTTGATGGCGGCATTGAGCGCTGCAAGCTGGCGTTCGGCACCATCACGCCAGAACCGCAGCATCGACAGTTTCCGTTCCTGATGCTGGCGCCGGAGTGTGCTGTGATCCGTCGAGGTGCTGCAGCAGAACGGAGGAAGCATGTCAGCAATAGAAATCCCGTCAATCCTGACGGATTTTCAAGCGTGATGCGACTGCCCAATCACTTGGCTGTGGCAGAAGGTGGAACTACGGTGTGGATTCAAAACATCAGCTCTGTGGTGTCGACGTCCAAACGATCACCACAACGTCAAGCCGCATGAGTCTCAGACGAGTCCCAATTCTGGTCTTGCTCTGCGTCTCATCTGCGGGAATCGAGCTTGGTTTGCTGCGTCGTGCAGAGGCGTATGTCGCTTTGATGGCGGGGCAACGGGCTCGCCCGCTGAACGGCAGCTTCAACAATGTTCCGGTTCTGCATTCCAATCAGCCAGAAATCGTCACTGGTCCTGGGATTCTGGTGAACACAGCAGCTGGCTCAGCCATTGCTGCCGAGTCCAACCAGCCGTTGCGGAATGCTGCTTACACCTTCAACGGTGAGTTCGGTGTTCACATGCACCACAAGTACTACCCCAAGGATCAGTCGAAGCTGGGGGGACGTCGCTCCAGAGGGTTGATGACCCTGGCCCTGATTGCGACCAATCCCGGTTCCAAGCCGATCACCCTGCAATTCGATCGTGGATCGGTCAAAAACAGCTTTGAGGCCCCTTACCACCCGAATCGTCTAATGGGGGTTAAGCCCCTGGGGAAGCGTCCCTGGAACACAGGGCCGGGGGATGCCACTGCGGTTCAACTGCTTCGTGGTGAACTGGACCGCAAGCTCCCCGAACGCATCGACATCCCCGCTGGTGGAAGGCGGGTCATCGTGCGCACTGTCCTCCCTGCCCGCGGCATCGCCAATGGCCTGCTGCGTGGCCGTAGTAATGGTCATTTCACGATGGCCGTTGTTGCCGCGGAACAAACAGCGAAGGATTCCGATCTCTTTGCGGTGCTGCAGTCTGGTCGCCTGGCACCGGGCCGGATCTATCTCAATCGCATCCGCGAGATTGAGCTGGGACGCGTGTTCTCCCGCGTGGCCGGCGTGGCCCTTGGTGATGCCTACAAAGCCGAAATCCACCACGACCTCACCCAGGGTTCCCTGCATGTACCCCTGACCAGCACGAAGCGGCATCACTTTGGAACCCGCGACATACAGGTCAATCCTCTGACGACACGCATGGTGGATTCCGCCCTAAACAATGTCGGCACCTACGGCGTGCGCTACGACGTGACGCTCAATCTTTCTGGTGCGGGCCCCCATCAACTGGTTCTCAGTCACCCCGTTGTATCCGGGAAGAAAAAATTCACGGCCTTCCGTGGATCGCTGCAGATTGTTCAGGATCAGACCCTTCAGGAGGTCCATGTCGGCATGCGATCCGGAGAGAGTCTGGCTTTGACGGATCTCAACCTGGCTCCTGGAACAGGTAAAGCGGTCAAGGTGAGTCTGGTGTACCCGGCAGATGCCACCCCCGGGCATCTGCTCAGTGTTGTTCCCGTTCAACAAATGGCGAGGCTTCACCGCCGCCAGCAACAACAACGGGATGCCAAGTTGAAAGTGGCAGAAACAAAATCCCGCAAGGTTGGACCGAAAACGGCACCACCTCCACCACAAGCGACGCCCGTTGTCGTGAAGCCAGTACCCGTGCAGCCGAGACGCAACATCACTCCCCCAGCAACTCCAGCTGTGGTTCCCGCCACCAACCCTCGCTACAACGACGTGATCCGATCGCAGCAGCAGTGGTTGCTGCAGTTGCAGGGTCGATAACCTTCCCAGAGCAGGGCTGAACTTTTGAGCGGCGAGGACTCAAAACGTCAACGGATCTCTGTCGAGATGT
>WTGE01000244.1 GCA_011525445.1 Synechococcus sp. CO36386bin_37 | reverse complement strand
GAGGTTCGTGCTCGCTTCATCGGGTTGGTGGTGGAGACCTTGAAGCGTTGCCCGATGGATGGCCTGCAACTGGATGATCACTTCGCCTGGCCGGTTCAGTTCGGCTACGACACCACCACCGTGGCGCTCTACAAGCAGGCGACGGGCGTGGCACCCCCACGGAATCACAGTGATCGGCAATGGATGAAATGGCGCCGCAATCAACTCACCTCCCTTCTGCGAGAGTTACGGCAACGCCTGAAGAAGGAGCGACTGTCCACCCGGATCAGCTTGTCTCCCGGACCTTTTCGACAGGCCTACAACCTCTGGCTTCAGGATTGGGAACTCTGGGCTTTAGGAGGGCTGCTCGAAGAGTTGGTGGTTCAGAACTATGCCTACTCCGTTCAGGGTTTTGCGAAGGATCTGGATCAGCCTGCTCTGCGCAAAGCTCGCCATTGGGGGATACGCTCCCAGATTGGTGTCTTGGCTGGTTTCGGCAAACGCACCACATCGATGGCCATCCTGGAGCAAAAAGTACGTCTAGCCCGTGATCGAGGACATGGCGTGATTTTCTTCTACTGGGAAGGGCTATGGGGACAACATGTACCGGACCGTTATCGAGATCGTCGTCGAGAAGCTTTTACAAGGCTAGGGACTGACTAAAGACAAATCACTCCAACACCATCCTGTGTTGGAGTGATTGGCTTCGCGTGTTGGTTTGGGTTGTGCGGCGTCGTGTCAACCAGACGTTCAGGAAGGATCGTGCTCTGTTGAGAATCTCAACGTGCAGCTTCCGAGCAGCGTTTTCCAATTTTTCCCATGTAATCAACAGTTAAAGCCTTCTCTTCGGCCATAGCTGCACCTGCCATCACACCGCGGCGGCAGGCACGTTTCCACTCCCCCTTTTCTGCATGTTGTTTGGAGAGTTTTCTGTCTTCCTGCCAGGAGTTGCCTGCGTGAGACTCAGGAGCGAATGCCATTGCACCCGTCATGGACAGCACCAATGCAAGAGAAAGACGAAGCATGGGAATGAATCTTCTGCAATATTTCTAGCTGAGGATGACAGTGGCTGGGGTCGGTTTTACAGAATGCAAATAAATGCTCTGTTGGCATGCTTAAGATGCTGGCCCTAAAGCGTGGCCTGTTGACGTGAATCAAAGACAGTTCACCGAAACCAGCTCGAATCCTTATGACCGGCATCACTATCGCGTCTGGTTGAACGACGGTTCATTCAAAGATGTTGAAAGTTATTCCGATGCGCAACGTATTTGGTACGCGTCCAAGATCAAACCGAAGACGATTGAGGTGACACAACCAAAGAGGCAATGTGGTGCAAAAGGGTTCTAGTGGATCAACGGTAGATGGTTTTGTGTTGAAGGTTTTTGATTTTCTAATCTAGGGCTTGTATAGTTCATGATGCATTCTGTTGAGTATTGAGGCGTGAATAGGATTGTTTTTTGCTGGGAGTTCCGATGTGTTGAAGGCACGCTTTTGATTGAAGCCTCGCTATGATAGAAGTCGCTTTGGAAAGTCAAAAGTGATGACGCATCCCGCCCTCTCTGTTTTGGACTTGTTCTGTTTGTGACGACTACTTTGTTAAGAAAACAATTCGTTGTCAATGCCGATGAATCAGTATGACCTCAATCGGATTCGCTCCAAGATGCGAAAGCTCGATCTTGATGATGGTTTTATTGATCGTTATCTTGATAAATTAATTAGAAATAACGAGCCTTACGTCACTGCATCAAAGGACATTGATCGTTGGGAGAAAAAAGATGCTGGACAATTCATACTACAAGCACTGGCATGTGGGCTGATCGCAGCCTTGGCAGGTGGTTGCTTCGCGGTTGTTCAGTAGTGGAGAACAGCATCGATGAATGATGCAACATTGGTCGCAGTCTTCAGTACGGGCATGGCGAGCACAGTGACCGTCTTGCTCATCGCGTTTCGCCGCACTTATCGCCTTGAGCAGGAGCGAAGCCTAATGAGGAGAATGAGACGTCGACTCAATCGAATGTTGTTGAGTCAAAAGTCGTAGAACCAACGATCAAATTCTGAAAAATCATCTTTGATTCTGGTTTGAATATGCTCGGGTAGCTCAGTCATGAATTGCATACAGGAATTGACACTGATCGATGAACCCGATGTATTGCCAAACCTCTTGCTGCGTAGGTCGAGATACTCGCATTTGAATTCAAGTCCGACAAAGTCGAACATGGATTTCACAGCTTCTTTCGCGTTGAAGCAAATGTCCTCCAGGTGGATAACACTGCACTGATCATTCTCCCAGGCATATTGGTAGCCTTGATAGGCAGAGCGCATGTAGAGACGTTTTGGATTTTTCCAGCCTTCGTACCAATCGTCGATCTCATTAATCGTTTTTTTGGATCGTTTGAAATCTGAGAGGGCAAGCGAGCGTGGATCTTTAATGAGCACGATTGCAGGAAGATCCAATCTTGATTGTACTGTTTCCAGTTGCGTCACATAGCGAGGCGTCTTGTCAAAGACAAACTTGGGTCGATTGCTTTGAACGATGCTGGACCGTTCGAACAAACGTTGATAAAAAATTTCGAAATTAGCTGCTTCGCACGCATACACTAAGTCGTTTTCTTCGATACCCCATCCAACGGCCATGTGATTACGGAATGGAGTCAAGTTCAAAAATTCTTTGGGGTTGTTGCAAAGAAGAACACCACACTCGAATCCCGATTCCACCAGCGGATGTTCTCTGAACAAATCAGAGGCCATGGTGGTTCCACTGTGTTCCAGACCACAGATCAAAAAGGATAATTTAGGTTGCATAGTTGTGTTTGGGTGAATCATGAGTTGGCTTGGTCTTGCAAATGTTGAGGACACTGTGTTATTGCTTCCACTAAATCCTCCAGATTGTTGGGTCGTATTACTGTCCCCTGAGGAGGTTCACTGGTGAGCAGTGGTTCAGCCAAAGCACCTGAGTTGCTCGCGATCACCCAGAGGCCTGCACTGAGCGCTTCTCGTGTTACCAAACCAAAGCTCTCTGGCCAAATTGAAGGAGCGACCAAGACATCGTGGCTCGCATAAAATTGACTCATTTCGTCCATTGGTACGGGGGCAATGAATTGCACCCTGTAGCCGTTCCAGGTTGAGCTGTACTGATCAGTTAATGTCGCTAGACGATGATCAACAACGGTGAATTGAAGATTGAGCCCTGGTGGTATCTTATGTATGGCTCGACGGAATAATTGATATCCCTTGTGCAAACTCATTCCACCGATATGGCATAGTTTAATTAATGCGTCGCTTTTTTTCTCTTTCCGGCGTTGATGAGAAGTCTCAGCCATTGATGTAAATTGATTTTCTTGTACTACTACATCTTTAATCCCGGCGGATTCACAGACCTTCTGGAACGCACTTGAAACGGCAACCCGTCGCTTGGCTCCGGCAAGGATGGCGTAAAGGGAATTTCTACGATCTAAAGCATCAGACCTTTCTTCTTCACTGGGCTCATCATCAAAGTAGTCCAATGGATCTGATGGATTGATCAAACGCCCAGCAGGTGATACTAGGAACTGCTCTTCACTCATCCACCAGGCATCATGCATGATGACTTCGTAGGGAATACCTAGTTTTTGAGCTGCAATCAATGGCGAAGCAGTAATGATCTGACAGCAATGGCATTGAATAAAGTCAAATTGTTCATCTTTAAAGAAATTTTTGCAGAATTTTTCAATATCTTGATCTTCATGCATCTTCCAGGGTTTTGCCGGTAGGTTTAATCGTATTACCCTTGCACCGTGCCAATTAGAATGATCAATCGTGATTGACTCCCGATAACTATCATCTTGCTCATTCAAATCAGTATGCAGTTGAACAATCTCTTCAGCACTTGTGCCATAGAGAGACTTATTGTTTTCGTGATGCATGGATGAATTTATATCGTCTGACCCTTTGATTTTTGATTGATTTACTCTTTTTTTGCCGTTATCAGATTGCCATCGATCGTAGTCTGTACACAACACAGTGACGTCATAGTTGGTTTGCTGATCCATCAGCATGTCTTTAACATAGTCTTGTGCTACTCGTGTAGCACCTCCAACACTCTGTGGCGCAAAAAATACATTAATAACAAGAACTTTTTTGGTTGCTTGTTTGGGCTTTGAGTGATCGGTATTGATTAGCTTGTTCCAAATTTTTTCACCCTCTGATTGGTTGAATTGTTGTCTTGCAGACTTATAGGCTTGTTTTGCAAGAGATTGTCTGAATTCCGATTGATCAATCAACGTCTTCAGACATGTCCGCCATTCATCCAGCTTCGATGCGATAAGAACATCTTCTTGATCTGTCGTGACATCTGTGTAGGCCTTCACAGGTGAGCAGATGGAAGCCACT
>WTGE01000318.1 GCA_011525445.1 Synechococcus sp. CO36386bin_37 | reverse complement strand
GCTCTGTGGTTCATCGCGACCTGGCCATTTCGACGGAGTCGTCACGGTGGTGTGCAGGCTTCTCGCTTTGACACAACCGCATGAATGATTTCTGGGAGAAAAAGACTGGCAGCAACTCACCATTCTCCGCCGAATGGTGACTGATCTTGGTTTGGCTGTACGGGTGCGCTCTGTGGCAACTGTGCGGGATCAGGATGGGCTGGCGACTAGTTCAAGAAATCGTTTTCTGAGCACGCATGAGCGCGAACAAGGCGTGCTGTTTGCTCAGGTTTTGCGTGATGCTGCATCGTCTTTCTCATCGGGCGGATTGGAGATGGATTCTGTCCAGATTCATCGTCATCTCATCGATCAGGGTCTCAATGTGGAGTACTTGGAAATTGTTGACCCTTGGTTATTGCAGCCTTCCAAGGCCCGTGAGACGTCTCCTAAATTGTTAGCGGCCGCTATTCGTTGTGGCGACACTCGCTTGATTGATCACGTTTTTTTGATGTCGCGTTCTCCAATTGTTGCGATCGACGGGCCTGCCGGTGCAGGTAAAAGCACTGTGACTCGAGCCTTTGCAGAGAGACTTGGCCTGGTTTATCTCGATACAGGAGCGATGTATCGGGCTGTGACCTGGTTGGTTTTAGAGCAGGGTGTCGATCCCGCAGACTCTGACTCTGTGGAAAGCGTCTTGGGAGATCTTGAGGTGCAGTTGGAGCCTTTGCAAAATGGTGTGCAGGTAGTTCGTGTCAATGGTCGAAATGTCACTGAAGTGATTCGTGATCAGAAAGTGACAGCTTCGGTGTCCGCCGTTGCGGCCCACCGATGTGTCCGTGCAGCGCTGACGGCTCAGCAGCAGCGTCTAGGTGAGTCTGGTGGTCTTGTTGCAGAGGGACGTGACATCGGGACTGCTGTGTTCCCAGACGCGGAGGTGAAGGTGTTCCTGACGGCAACACCGGCAGAACGTGCTCGTCGCCGTGCCCATGATTTAAAGGCGAGGGGTTACTTGGTTCCTCCCCTCTCTGACTTGGAAGCGCAAATTGTTGAGCGTGATTTTCAGGACAGCACCCGCGAGATTGCTCCTCTCGTCAAGGCTGATGATGCAACCGAACTCATTAGTGATGGAATGACCATTGATCAGGTGATTGACGCCCTCGAAGACCTGTTTCGTTGTCGTGTGGGTGAGGATGCATGGCCAACTCCTGTTCTTTCGATGTCCGCTTAAGGCCTAACAACCTGCGCTGGACTTGAGAGGTCATGAGTAGACCTTGGCAGGCATCCTCAAGAAGATCGAGGACATGCTCGAAGCCGCTCTCACCGCCGTAGTAAGGGTCTGGAACATCAAGGGTGTTCACTTCACGCGCGTGGCTGAGCATGAGTCGGATCTGTGCCGTGCTGCGGGAGCCAAATTCTCTGGCCAAGCCGCTGAGATTTCGCAAATTATCCTGATCCATCGCGAGGATGTGATCGAAACTTGCGAGGTCATTGAGTTCGATCTGGCGGGCTCGACTCGGAAGATGGATTCCCCGGCGCAATGCTGCTGCTTGCATGCGTTGATCGGCTGGATGGTTCACGTGCCAGCCTCCTGTGCCAGCTGAATCCACGATGAATTGGTCTGTCAGTTGTCGACGTTTAATGAGATGAAGAAACACTCCTTCAGCTGCAGGAGAACGGCAAATATTGCCGAGACACACGAACAGCAACTTTGTCGCCATCAGAAATTCACGCGTTGTAGAGCCAGAGTGGCACGAAGGCGAATTACCTTAACGGGCTCTGCGTGAGATGTTAGTTGTTTCAATTTGAGGATGCATTCGGATTTGTTGTCAGAATGAAACTTAATCAAGTGGCTTTCAATTCCAAAGATTGCGGAATATCGAACAACCCATTCATCATCTTTGATTGCTGTGAGAAGTGCAGAAAGACAGCGTTTAATTTTTTCTCTCTCTTCAGGATAAACAAGATTTAACTCTGCTAGTCCACGTGCGGCCGAGCGTCTTACGCTCGGTGCAATATCAGAAACCAATGCATGTTCAAGTAAGTCAAGACTCCTGGGATCACGTATTGATGCAAGGGCTTTGACAACCCAGGCACGTGAACCGTAATTCTTTTCGTCAAGGCTGACTAATAGTAACGGTACAGCCTTGCTGCCAAGCTGGATCAACCCAGCAGTTGCAACTGATGCTACGGCAGGATTGTTGTATCCTAAGACCTCGATTAGTGTTGGAATTGCCCCAATCGTATTGAAAGTACAAAGTTTTTTGGTTTCGCGAATTAGCTCTGGTGTTGTTTTGGCTTTTTGAAGATTGGCAATGGTTTTTTCTAGAGAAGAGAGATCATTCATAAGAGTGCGTCCATTGCATTCAGGACGGCTGTATCTTCACTTTTTTCTGCAAGACCTCGTAATGCGACGAGTTTGAAACTGTTTTCAATGGCTGCTTCCTGAATGGCAGGCAGCGCAGGCATCCAACCTGTCGCACCTAAATCTAAAAGAACACCCCTGCGAATGAGTGGATCTTCATGCTGTAAAAGCTCTATTAACGGTGATGCCCATTTTTGATCACCGGTGAGTAGGAGAAGTGCACGGCAAGCTGAAGCTCGTATGAGCGGACGTGAATGGTTCGTGAAAGGTCTGATGACACTGATCACATTGCCAGAAGCGTCACCAATTGCTCCCAGTGCCTCTAAGACAGATTCATAAGGCTCTTTAAGCTTGGTTGATCCTGATTGTGTTTGCTCTATCTCTTCTGGGCTTCCTGATAACAGTTTGCAGAGATCTTGAACAGCTGTTTTTGCTTGAATCATTCCTAAACTTCTTGCTGATTCTTCACGGACTGAATAGTCGTTTTTCTTGAGGAGATTTATGAGATCTTCTTTTGCACTTTGTTCTTGGAGGATGCCTAGAGCCCTGATTGCGTTAAGCGCAACGGCTCGACGCTCTTGATTGATAGGGTTGTGGTGGAGAGGATCCAACGCTTCGAGCAAAAGAGGCAATGCTTCCGGATGACGGCTGCGCATCCGCCCGAGCCACCACGCTGCATAGTATTGGATAGAAAAATCTTTCGTCTGACGTAAGTTTTCAATAATTTGCTCTTCTGTGAGAGGCGTCTGCTGGTTGTCAGTTGAGGGATCCTTCATCACTTAACCACGTTGAAGGAATGTTATCCGCCCAATTGCTGATGCGCTGAAAGTGAAATGCACCAGCAATTGATCCCCAACTTCGTTTGTGTGTTTGGGGGTCATATCCACGATCCAAAGTTTTAAGTTCATTTCCCTGGAGGTGAAAGCTGCTTACAAGATAGGTTTCTTTCCCATTTCGATGGACGATGCATCGGCATCCAGGTTCAAGTTCACCATGAAATCCATTCTTTGATAGGCGTACTTGATAATGACAATGATCTAGTTGAATGAGATCTTCTTCTGTAATGGTTTTTCGGCACTCAATGTCAAATGTAGCACTCGAAAATTGCTCTGGTTTCTTGAATGTATGATTCCATAATTTAATGATTCCTGAGGTCACTTCTTCCGCTCGAATGACTCTTAGCCTGTAGGGATGTTTTGGGTCAACAGCATAGGTCTGTTCCAGCAAAATTGTGCCAGGCAGAAGATGCTCAATCGGCGTGTATCGTAAAAAAATATGCGCGAATAACGGAGGATTTTCAAATGCTTGTTGTTGGTTGCTGTATTCACCACAGAGACTTCGAAGAAAATGCCCAATCATTGCTGTCATTTAGCCAGTTTTCTCATATTGACATTGAAAAAGCCCCCTTTGAAAGGGGGCTATGATGATTTGATCCGAACCTTTTTAAGAGATCAGGTCAGTGCATTAATGGCATAATTAATGTAGCTATTGGCTTCGGTTGCGGCATCACCTGAAAGGCCATGGTTGTTCTGAATATGCTTGAGGGCTTCTACGTACCATGAAGGAGAAAGCTCGAACGTGCGGTTGATCTCGTCAAGACCAGCAATGAGATAGTCGTCCATGGGTCCGGTGCCACCAGCCACCAAGCAGTAGGTGATCATTCTCAAGTAGTAGCCGATATCGCGTGAACACTTTGCTTTGCCTTCAGCGGTGGCTGAGTAGTTAGGGCCCTCCATCTGAGTGGTGTAGGGGAACTTGGTGTAAACAGCTTGAGTTGCACTGCTTACGAGAGAATCAGCCTTTGCTGAGAGACCTTTGGCTGCTTCCAGGCTTGCTTTGGCACGGTTAAATCGCCCAGAAGCGGCTTGAACTTCAGTATTGCTGAGGAAACGACCTTGTGAGTCGGCTGCTGCAACCGCTTCGGTAAGAGGAGTTTTCATTGAGAGAAGAGGGAGTTGAAGTGGAGTTAATTCGCCAGATCAGGCTACGGATGCAGCTGCACGATCA
>WTGE01000362.1 GCA_011525445.1 Synechococcus sp. CO36386bin_37 | reverse complement strand
CGAGGTTTTGAAGCACAATCGGGAAGATGTTCGGTTGATTTATGAGATGATGAATATGATACGTCCTGCTACAGGTGATGCTGAGTGATTTGTCGAGTCCGTA
This sequence comes from Synechococcus sp. CO36386bin_37, assembly GCA_011525445.1. The sequence goes on along the minus strand of WTGE01000362.1, from coordinate 4,275 downwards.
GTTTTTGTTGCTTGACATAATTAGATAAATGGTTTGAGTTTTTGCATGCCGGATCAATATGAGCTGTTAACAATTCTGAAGGCTGTTCTGAGTAGACGCCGTGATGTTTCTGCCCGCTTGCTTGCAAGATTAATCAATGAAGAGTTTTCATTAGATGTGTCTAAACGCGATATAAATCCGATTCTCTATCGCTATCGTTCAATCTTCGAGCGTGAGGGAACTGCACCGCCTTTGTGGAGTTTAAGGCCGCATGGCATTGCGCACGGTCTCCACGGGCACGGGCGGATCCCGGCTGAGCCGGAGTTGCAACTTGAGAGGGAATCCCCTCGAGAACAACTTGTCGGTTCTGTGCAGGTTCATCCGGTGGTGAGTAACAGTCCGAATTTGCCAGACAACGCCGCTAATGCGAGGTTGTACCGTAGGCCACGGGAGTGGCAAAGCAAAGCTATCGAGGCGTGGAAACTTAATCATGGCCGCGGGATTGTGCAGGCTGTTACTGGCACAGGAAAAACCTTTGTTGCGACGTGGATTCTCGAAAAATACATAAATGCAGGACGCCGTTGCCTGGTTGTCGTTCCTACGATTACGCTACTGGAACAATGGCGTGAAAATCTGCAGCTTGATCTTGGTCTAGAAATCACTTCGATGTTGGGGGGGACCCATGGGAATGGCCTCGATATGTCATGTCCTGTTACGATCGGTGTAGTCAACTCGGTGTCGAGCCATGCTGATTCACTCGCAGATGCATTTGGGTTTTTGGTTGCAGATGAATGCCATCGTTATGCGGGAAACAGTTTTAGACATTCGTTACTGCCTTCGTGTCCTCATCGATTGGGTTTGACAGCAACTCTGGAGCGTAGTGATGAAGGTGTAGAAGAGGTACTAAGGCCATACTTTGATGGTGTTTGCTTCGAATACAGCTATGCCGATGCCCATAATGACGGCGTCATCGCGCCGTACAATGTTATGTCGTTATCGGTGGATCTCGAGCCGCAGGAAATGAAAGAATATGAGCTACTTGGTGAAACGATGCAGAATTCATCGAGGCAATTGGTCTCTAGTTTTGGGTATCCTTTGGACTCATTCGGCGCGTTTATGCAGCGTGCCACTCAAGCAACCGCGACATGGAATCGTGAGGGCCAATTAGCAGGCACATATCTTAGCTCGATACAGAAACGTAAAAAAATCCTCTCAGGTACGAATACAAAACTTCAAGCGGTTCCTTTACTGGTAGAGGCGGCAAAAGAAGCAAACAAGTCAATTGTGTTTTGTGAGACGATTGATTCAGCAGAAAAAATATGCGCTGAGTTTTGTAATCAGGGCGTGGGTACAGCGGTATATCACAGCAAGTTAAGCTCCGTTGAACGAGAAAAGATATTGGAGAGGTATCAAGATGACGGGGGGGACGATCAGGTGGATTGCGTGGTGGCTGTGAGGTCGCTGGATGAGGGAATTGATATTCCGAGAATTGACTGCGGAATCATTGTTGCGACTACACGGCAGCGGCGTCAAATGATTCAGCGAATGGGACGCGTTGTAAGGTTGAAGCCAGACGGCGCGGGCGCTGCCATTATTGTTCTCTATGCAAAAAACACAGCCGAGGATCCAAGTTCAACCGGGAATCCCGAAGACTCGCATTTTGAGGTGCTCCGTGAAACGGCTGAGGTCTATAGGGATCGTTCACTCGCTACGATCGAAACCGGTGAGTTGAGAACCTTTGTCAGTGAAGCAACTCATGTAGATCATGAAAATATCATCCGCAATGAGCAAGAAGAAACTCAACAGGATGAATTGAAAGAAAAAGATGAGGAAGACTACGATAGGTATGCAGACGAGTTAGCTCAACTGTATTGGGAGTTGTTTGATCACTGGCAGCGGGTTCCAGATTTCACAGTTTCCTGCTTTCTTGCGACCGAGTCTGGATGGGGAAGGCAGCAAGAAGATATTCGAATGCTCGAAAAGATGGAGTTGCTCTGTTTGCGGCCCGGAGCTGGAGTTGAGCATGAAGAATCACAGGATTGGTTGGGAAGCATGAAGGTTGGCTCTGTTGAACCTTGTTTCTCACCGCGTCATCATATTCTCGAATATTTGCATCTGCTTGATTGGTAATCCCCTCCATCCCATAGAATTGCACCATTGTGAGTGAGAGAATCTTGCTCGGGCAAACTGCCCGGAAAGGACTTTCAGAATGCCTCAGAAACGTCCCACAGTGGATCAGATCGTTGCCAAGTGACCTCCCCTCATAGAATTGCACCACTGCGAGTGAGAGAATCTTGACCCCACCACCCCTGCGCTGCGAGGGTGGCGTTACGGCTGAGTGATATTCCTTAAGATAGATCGTTCGGTAAACAGACAAGAAATACAAACTTAGATAATTGAAATGACGTTAAAAAAATTACTACTTGTGTTGTGTTTTGGGTGTGGTCTTGCGGGGTGCTCGATAGAAGAAGAGAGTCGAGAAACCAAGTACCTCCGTCTCCAGAGTGAGAAGGAATCGCTCCAAGCTGAAATGAAAGAGCTGGAAAACAAAATTTGGAGAACCATCAACCGTCAAATTGGAGCTGCACTCTGGAATAAAGATGAACTAGATCCGTTACTAGTTAAAGCGAAAGAATCATTTGGAGCTGAAGACCTGCCGTGTGACTTCCTGATTTCTGGATTCAAAGTAGATCTAGGTCTTACTATGAGTGAAGACAAGCTCCGTACAGCGACACTGAATGCACGCTCTGAATTCTCAAGGGAATACGAGCGAAGACGGCTGGGTTTTCAGAAAGCAGGTGGGGGAGTCGTGGATGTTTCAGGTTTTCTTGAGCCATGGAATAAGGCTTACCCGATTTTTAATACATACATCAAAGAAGCAGCATCCATACTCGGTGATCAGCTAGTAAAACGCACCTTGAAGGAGGCCGAAATAAGAGGTGAGTTTGCCGCTGAAATAGATGCACTGAAAACCAAAATCCAGGAGAAGGCTAATATTATTTCGGCGATGGAAAAACTCAGCGGTCACAACAGTGATGTTGGATCGAAACGGACAGCCTTACTTGATGTGACAGAGCCTATAAGAGAATACGCTCGTAAATCCTCAGAGCCTTCCTACGTTGATCGATCTGAAGAAAAGCAAGAAGACGAAGCTCCTCCATCGCAAGCAGTCACTGAACAGCAGCAACAGGTAATTGACCTCTCTAAAGTCCAAGGACTTGAGGTTATTCAGGTTTATGATAATCCGAACGCACGGTACATCTGGAAAACCTACAGATACCGAATGCCTAGTGGCTACTCCGAATTTAGGATCATACATACCACGCATGGTGAGGCCACTTTGAGCTATGTCGATAAGGCAACACGATGGTATGCGATTCATATTGATGAAGACGGATTTTTTAAGCTCGTAGGCGGAGCTGAAGATGCAGGTGCACCAGCTGATTTCAATCTGAAAATATATCGTTAGGCCAAGTCAGAGTGTTGAGATGATGTTTAAGAGATTACTACTTGTGTTGTGCCTAATTGGATTTGCTGGGTGTGAAAAGCGAGAGGATAAATACATCCGCTTGCAACGAGAGGTTGCAGATAAGCAGCAAGAACTTTCGCCACTCATAGAAACCATAAATTCGTTAGGCAAGGAGCCAAATATCGATACCTGCCTATCTAAACGGGAGTTTGCGTTGGTCCCAGGTAGCAAATTGACTGAGCAAATTAAAGACTGGGGGGTAGTCAACTCTAAGCACGTGTCCGTTACACTTACAGGTTCTCAGTATTTCAAAATCCCTCGGAGAATGTTAGATGTGCTCTCGACACCCATTCAGTGTTATTTTGTTTGTAATTTTGGCGTGCCTTGTGGGCTGCAACCCACAACAGGAACTCTGGGACAAATACGATGACAACATGGAAATAATAACGGTTCAGGATGCGAACAATACAGCACTCACATTACCTGCTGCACGAAGGTGTTTACTGACGCTGAATCAAATAAAAAGAGAAAACCCAAATGCCAAACACCCTGAGGGTTCATCTGTTGACAAGTTGATCTCCGATTTAGAATCTCTTGTGGAATCAATGGAGAGTCTCAAGAAGATGCAAGACGCAAATGACGCCTACCAAAGGGCCATGAACGGCCTGTAGCGTTGAAATGCTTGTAGCTTTTTCATGCCTACTGAACCAATCAATTCAATATTCCGCCAGTTTTCTCCAAAATTGTGTATGAGTAAGTAGAGAACGTTCATTCGTTCATTACTTCAATTATTCAATTTATGGGGAGGTCACTCATGACCAAGACGG
>WTGE01000229.1 GCA_011525445.1 Synechococcus sp. CO36386bin_37 | reverse complement strand
ACATCGTTCAGCCCTCTTCCATGGGATTCATACCAACGACTCAGCTCCTCAGGAAGATTGCGGTACATGTCTTGCATGCATAAGCTTGGTGGAATTCCTGCTCCCATACTTGGAATCGGATCGGCATACAATGCCCCATATTTAAAATCACCAATATCTGCTGAAATCTGTCGAGCTTGAGCGTTGTAAGACACCGTACCCAAGAAAGGCATACCCCGAAAAAAGACAGCCTCTACATAAGGAACAGCAACATCAACCAAAAACGTAAGTTTGGCTTCTGGAGGGAGCACCCACACCTCTTCATCGCCAACAGTCACTTTGTACGTAATGGGATTTCCAGCAGCTGCAACCAAACCATCACGAATGTGATGAACAACATCAATCACGGTCGCAACTTCACCAATTCGATACCTGCGGGAAAGATCAAGAAAAAGATCACTCATTACTCGCCAAAACAGACCTAGCGCATAAATCGTGGTCATCGAGCGAATGGCTTCCGGTGCAAAACCTGGGTAAAGACGATTCACCAACGCGAGCAGAGGATCGCGACGACTCCGCAAAACAATGATCTTCTGGCAGGCATCCAGAAAGTCTTGACTGTCAAAATAAGCATCCATCCCACCAGTTCCATGCCAGAACATCGCTTTTTGGCAATACTCGGCATATTCGAAATTGATCCGATCACCACGAAGATGTTTCCACAGACGATCAAAACTGAAACCCTCGTGAAAAAACCGCATTACCGGGAACGGGTTTAGGAGCTGAGTTTGTCCCTGATTTACTAAGTTCTTGCTGTAAGCATCGAGAACAACCCCATAGCTGTCAAGTACGTTGACAACCTGAAGCAGATGATCAGGCGTATCTGTTAAGAGAGGTTGATCAGAAAGAAGTCGGCGAATGAGTTCTTCACAATCCGGAAGAGTTGGAGGTCTCACAGCATCAGTCCTCATCGATGTAGCAGTCATAAAAGTCCTCCTGAAATGGGAACAAGCGCTAATTCACTAAGACCCGTAGTGGCTGCCTCGCTCATACCGACTAACAGATCTGGGGCAAGACCAAGAAGCAACACGACAAAAGACAGGGCAATTGCAGGGAGTTGCTCATTGAGACCTACTGATGCGAGAACAGAAGGATTGGAGACTCTGCCAACCGCAATGGCGAGTCTTCCGAAAAAGGCTCGATTGACCAGCAATAAGAAATAGACCGCCGTTAATCCTGATCCCACCATGCAAAGCAAAGTGGCCAATGGAAATAACTGCAAGCTTCCTCGAAAAACCAGAAACTCTGAAATAAAGCCAGCCATCCCCGGAATACCTGCACTGGCCATGACCCCCACGATCATCAGAGATCCGGTAAGAGGTAAACCACGCTGAGGATTGAGCAAACCACGAAGAACATTCAGATCTCTTGTACCCGTGCGTTCGTAAACAACGCCGACTGCCAGGAAAAGAATTGCCGAAATCAATCCGTGGCTGACCATCTGGAATAATGCACCAACTAAGCCCAAAGGAGTGGCAGCCGCAGCAGCGAGGAGAACATATCCCATGTGACCAACAGAGCTATATGCCACCATCCTTTTCATATCGGATTGAGCAATGGCAGCTAAAGAGCCATACAACACCGAAATTGCTGCCCAAAGTGCCAGCCATGGCGCTGCCAACTCCCAAGCCTCAGGGAACAGGCCAAGACAAAAGCGCAACAATCCATAGGTTCCCAATTTGAGGAGAACACCTGCTAGGAGCACGGAGACTGGCGTTGAAGCCTCAGTGTGAGCATCTGGTAGCCAGGTATGAAAAGGGAAAAGAGGTATTTTGATCCCAAAACCAATGAGCAAAGCGCCCATCAGTATCAGTTGTGATGTGAGGCCCATTTCTCCGGACAGAATCGGACGAATACCAAAGTTGACGTTCCCTGTTACAAGTGCGATCCCAAGAAATGCAGCGAGGATCAACACTCCAGAAACTGCTGTAATGATCAAGAATTTCGTTGAGGCATAAGCTCGATTTGAGCCACCCCAAATAGCAATAAGTAACCAAAGAGGAATAAGCTCAAGTTCGTAAAATAAGAAAAACAGAAGAAGATTTTGAGAAAGAAAAGCGCCGTTAACGGCACCACTGATGATCAAAAGAAATGCAAAGTAAATTCTTGGTCTATTTTCGATTTTTCTGGAAGCCAATGCAGCAATAAGACAGAGAACTCCGTTCATCAACACGAGAGGAAGTGAAATCCCATCGACGGCTAGGGAGTAATCGAGACCCACGATCGGCAACCAAGCCACTCTCTCCAAAAGTTGCAGACCTGAATCAGCAGGGTCAAACCAAATCAGGACAGAAAAACTGGCCAGAATCTGAACGAGCAGAGCAATGCAGGTGAATCGACGCAATTGGTGTGGTTGGGAACCAGAAGGCCAAAGAGAAAGGGTTATGGCTCCCAAAAAAGGGATAATTAAAAGAAGAGAAAGAATCATCATCAGTTCAATCCAAAAGCCAACTCAATGAAGACAGGAGCAAAACAATTGCAGCAATGACAGTTAAAAGATAACTCTGACTTTTACCACTCACACTCAGCTTCAACCCCTCTGCACTTTGCAATGACAAACGTGCTAATCCATGAAGAAAGCCGTCAACAACATATCGATCAAAATTATATGCAAGATTGGAGAATAAAGCAACCACATTGACAATCGTTACCCGATAAAATCTCTCTGTATAAAAATCATTTTCCAGTAAATCCTGAAACCATCTTAAAACTGGATTCAGCGATCGGGACCAGGCTTTATTCAAGGGAATCAAAGCGCCCACCAACAATCCGATGGCACCACTTCCAACCACTAAGCCGGCTGCCCATAAGGGGAATGCAAGTAATCCATCCAAAGATTCAAGACGGATTAGAAGAAGAGGAGTCAAGACAACGATGAATGAAAGAGAAACCATTGGGAAAGCCATCTGCCAGTTCACTTCTGCAGCCCGTCTGGTTTTAGTCAAAGAGCGACCAAGAAAAACTTGGCGATAAACCCGAGTGAGATTGAGTGCTGTCAAAGCATTCGTAAGCAGAAACACTGGAACGAATATCTCGGAACGCGCTCCAACCAACTCAACCGCCTGTGCCAGGCACAGGAATCCTCCTGATGGGAGAAGACCAACAAGCCCAGCACTACCTACAAGGTAAGAACCTGTGGTGGCCGGCATTCTCCCTCCAAGGCCTCCCAGCTCAGTGATGTCCTGACAATTCGTGGACGCAATCACGCCTCCCACACTCATCGAAAGCAAGGCTTTCGAGACTGCATGCGCAAACAGTAAGAGCAGCGCCAGAACAGGGACTTGCAACGAAATGGCAATAAAAACAAGACCGAGATAGGCCGTTGTTGAGTAGGAAAGGGTGCGCTTGATATCAACCTGAGCGATCGAAACCAAGGAACCACCAATCGCGCTGATGGTCCCAACGACCTGAAGAACAACCAGAGTGACAGGGGCGTTCTGGAGCAGCGGCATCACCTTGAGCAAGACAATGGCCCCACATGTCACAACAACTGAGTTACGCAGAATCGATGCGGGATTAGGCCCCTCCATGGCTTCATCTAGCCAGAGGTGCATGGGAAATTGAGCGCACTTACCGATTGGTCCAGCGATGAGTCCAAGCCCAAGCAGGGTTGCAGCTAGTGGACCAAGGGTTTCAGCAGCTGACCAGGAATAAAGATCATCAAAACTCGTGACACCTGACCAGGTTGCCAAGGCGACCATCCCCATCAACAGCATCACATCACCCACGCGTTTTGTCAGAAATGCATCCCTTGCCGCGGTGACAACAAGCGGCTGCGCATACCAAAAACCAACAAGCAGATAGGTCGAGAGAGTGAGCATTTCCAACAGGAAGTAGCTCTGGAAGAGCGAATCACTCAGAACCACACCAGACATCGCGCCTTCAAAGAAACCTAGAAGTGCGAAAAACCTCGCCAAAGCCCATTCCTTATCGAGATAACCGAGTGAATACACCTGGGAGAACAGACTGAGCCCAGTGATCAGCTCAAGAGCGGACACATTGGTCAGAGAAAGACTGAAACTGATCTGAAGATCGAGATCGGCAACGCTGAGCCACGGATAGGTCAAGACCGTGGGACCAAGGGCAATGACGTCACGCAGAACGAGGCTTCCATGAATGAATGCAAGCAACGTGAGCAGGATGTTGAGATATGCCGCAGGTCGATGGGCATCCCTTCGGAACACGCCAAGAGCCCAGGGCAAGGAAATCAACATCCCGGAGAACCCATAGAGAGGGACCAACCAGGCGGTTTGCAGAGGCAGCGTCAGAGCTGAGGTCAAAATAAACGGGGTGTTTGCGCCGTTGAGTGTGATCTGGGCGGGGAATCTAAACGGAGGAAGTGAGCGTTGTCGTCACAGTCACATCC
>WTGE01000033.1 GCA_011525445.1 Synechococcus sp. CO36386bin_37 | reverse complement strand
AGACCAGAAACGGCGCCATCGGCATCATTTCAATGCCCGCTGGGACCGAGATCAGGGTGCGAATGCCAGGCACCAGACGACCCCAGAACACCAGGGCGGTGCCGTAGCGACTGAACCAACGCCGGCTGCGGGCCAACTCATCGGCACTGATGCCAATCCAGCGCCCGTGACGATGCAACCAGGCTTCAATCCGCTCCTCGTTGATCAAGCGACCAACCCCATACCAGGGCAGGGCACCCAGCACCGTGCCCAGCAAACCGGCCAGCACCACGGGCAGCAGATCCAGCTGACCCTGCTGCACATAGAAGCCCCCGAGGGGCATGATCAGCTCGGACGGAATCGGCGGGAACAGATTCTCCAGAAACATCGCCGCGAAGATCGCGGTGTAACCCAGCCACTGATTCGCCTCCACCGCCTGGCCGATCAACTCCGGCAGTTGTGTGATCAGATCAGAAAGCCCCATGGAGACTGCGCTCGATCGCGCAAGTCTTCCATGAGCCTCGCTAAACAGTACTGACCAACTGAAGACAAGCAGTACGACATTGGCTGCAAGAACACCCGTTACGGTCCGATTGGCGCCGGCCCGAACCGCAGCTACTTGTTGGAGGTCCGACAAGGCGTTCCGCGATGTTCGACCTGAAAACGTCCAAAGCCAAACTGAGCACCTCGGCAGGGAGCGTCAAAGAAGGGAACATCCTCATCACCACCGTCGAAACAAAAAACGTCAATCCAGGCACCACGCTCTTCTGGACACTCAGGGGCCAAGGCATCGATGCCAACGATCTCTGGGAAGGTGAGCTCACAGGCTCCGGCACCGTCTCACAAAACGGCACGTTCTCCTTCTCCCATTTCTTCGCAGAAGACCTGTCAACAGAAGGAGACGAGAAGCTATTGATTTCCCTTTTTGCGGACAAGTCACTCACAAATAAGGTTGCTGAGACTGCTGTCGCACTACTCGACAGCTCCACAGGCACGATCGAAAAACCGACTTATGCCCTGACAACTTCCGCCGCGTCCATTCAGGAAGGCGGCACTGTCAACACCGTCGTCGACACGAAAAACGTCACTGCAGGCACCACGCTCTTCTGGACACTCACCGGCCAAGGTATCGATGCCGATGATGTCAAAAAAGGCGAGCTCTCTGGGTCCGGCACCGTCTTACAAGACGGCTCATTCTCCTTCTCTCACCTCTTCAGTGAGGATCTTTCAACGGAGGGCACTGAAAAGGCTGTGGTCTCTCTCTTCAGTGACAAGTCTTTAAAAAATACTCTTACAGAAACATCCGTCGACATCCTGGATAGCTCCAAAAATCCCATCGCAATTAGAACAGGCCCAGATATTGAAAGCCATGTCATTCCAGCTCGATTCTCAGGCGAAAGAATCCCAGTCAACAAACTAATTAACTTTTCAAAACCAACAGGGGGAACGAAGTTTACATTCAACAACTCCAGCACCGGAGGATACTTTGAATACAGAAACGAGATCTACCAAGGAAAAGAACTACGGGACATCAGCATTGGACAGCTCGATAAAGTTTTTTATGTACCTAAAGCGCCGGCAGGCAATTACGACGCATCAAAATTAAGAGTCGTAGAGACAAAGCTTCCAACTGAAACGCTTAGACCAAAGGGTGGCAGAACCAATCCCAAGGGCAACACAGAGCTTGTTAGCAAAGAAAGCCTGACAACAATTCGGCGACGACAGGACCCGTTCAACCCACTCGTATCACTGAACAAGAGGGTCAACTCGAGCATCGTCGATCAAATCAGCGTCAGCACCAACACCGGACAAGGAACCAACCAACAGGGAAAAGCCCAATGGATTACACGAGGCAATTGGAAGCCAGAAATCGCCGCGTTGCAGCAAAAATTCAGCGCAACCAAACAGAATGACCAGGGCATCCCACTCACAGAAATTCTCGACATACACGATCTGGATGGCGATGAGATCAAACAAATCGAAATCAAAGACTTATCAGGTAAAAAAAATACCGGCCATTTTCAATATGGAAAAAAGATTTATCAAGGGACTGCTCTGCCCGCACTGAGCGAAAGTGAGCTCTCACGGGTCACCTACCATCCCGGCGAAGGAAGTATCAACAGAATTCAGGTCAGCGCACGTGATGCCCTGAACGGGAAGAGCAACCTCTTCGAAGTAGATCTAATCACCAAAGATCCCCCAAAAACATACCTTTCCAACAGCAAGCAAGCATTTGACTCCGCAGACATTGGCCGATCAATCCCAATCAGCAATCTGATTAATATAAGCACAGCAGAAGCAATCGACTCGAACACTTACAGCTTAAAACTTAGCAGCAAAGGCAAAGATGGGAAGGCTCTGGGCTATTTCAGCCTAAACAATCAAAGACTTAAACCCGAGCAACTGAACGGACTCAGTCAAAAGATGATACGAGACATTGAATTCATACCGACCAGCAGCAAAGCCCAAGCAACATTCACAATAGAAGCAACCAATCTTCTCGGAAAGACAACATCAAGTTCAGCCAGGTGGCAAACAAATAGGGATAAAAAACCAAGGGTTGATGTTGCAACGATGCGACTTGAATCAAGCCAAGCTGGTCAACCAATCAGCATCAGCAACTTGATCAATGCTGCAGACGATAGTGGGGCAATTAAGAGCTACACATTCAAAAGCATGGACAAAGAAGGAAGCTTCCAATACAAGGGAAAAACATACTCCAACAAAACCCTGGTCGTCGCCGCAAAAGATCTTGACCTTGTCAAGTATATAACCCCAAAACCTGGAAAAACTGATCGCATCAGAGTCACAGCAACGGATGGCAACCAGGAAAGCCAACCGTTCTTCACAAATTGGGGGACACTCTCCTCTCAAAAGGGCAACTTGGGAGCACTGTCACAAACATTTGACCTCGGAATTAACAAAGAGTGGAAAGTCGGGGATTTTCTTGGCGTTGACAACGAACGTAGTTACAGCGAATTTTTTGGAATGGACAAAACAATTGGAAATGTTAATTTAAATCGCGATATTGTAGTCGCAGGGGTTAAGTTCAAAACTGGAAATACGCGGATGAAATCTGGCTTACAGCTTGATGCGGGATATGGCTTGGGCTCTCTCACCCTTCAAGGTGGCTTGAGCGCCACGGCAACTCTGGACAAAAACGGGCTGAGCTTTGCTGGAACCAGCTCAGACCCAACTCTTGACCTCGAGCTTCCCTATGCCTATCTGAATCTAGATGCTGTTGGCAAATTTAAGTTTTCCCCAAGCCTGAAATTATGGTATGACGTCTTGTTTTCAAGTGGCGAAACCCAAAACATACTGGGCTTCCTCAACACCGATGTTGACATCAGCAACCCATTAATTGACCTCGACACACGTGACATAACAGGCAACAACTACACACGCTCTTTCAGGATCGGAGCATTCTCAGCTGAGGCTTCGATACCACGATTCGGCAATGTCTCCGAGCTCAATTACATACCGCCTGCGATTCTCAATTCGAGCGGCTGGAGTGATGGATTTGGCGATGGTGTTGCCTATGGAATTCAAGGCTCTCAAACACTGCTGGATTTAGACCTTTCACTGGGGCAAGTGGCGAGTTATTTCGGACTACCACTCTCCATCAACAAATCGATCTGGGGTGGAGATCTCAGCGTTACAGGCACCCTCGCCGATGCCACGATCGGAATTGATGCTGATCTGAACTATGCCGCAAACGTGGCCGTGAAGCCAAATGTTTACGCAAAGATTGAAGGCTTAACTCCAAACAAGAAGTACGACATACTTGGAACCGAAAGCTCAATTAATCCGGGAATATTTAGTGATACAAATAACGACGGCAAAATTAGTGTAACCATTGAAGCCGATCCTATTATTTCAGCCAATGCTTCGGTTTCAATTGAAGGGAACCTGAATGCCGCAGCTGAAGTTCTCAGCGCAAGTGCGACACTAAATAAATGGGGGAGAAATAAAAATTGGAACGTTGGTCCTCTTTGGGATTGGGGGCCACAGACACTCTATTCCGATACTGAATACCTCGTTGATCTAACCAAGTCCTATGCACTGTCTGACCTTGCACCAAACCTACAAGACCGCCTGTCAGTCACCCTCGATCTTCCAGTCGCATAATCAAAGAAGACCAAAACACTAAGTAATCAAAAGATCTATAAAAGACGAACTAGCGCTCTTTCAGGTCAACTTCATCAAAGGCCATTCAAACCAAAAAAAGACCCACACCGGATGGGTGCAGGTCTTTGAGTGTTCTGATGGACAACGAGAGAACACCTGGCTTTGCAATCAGTAGCGGTAGTGGTCGGGCTTGTAGGGGCCTTCCACCGGCACATTGATGTAGTCGGCTTGGTCCTTGCTGAGCTCAGTGAGCTTGGCGCCGATGCGGCCGAGGTGGAGACGAGCCACCATCTCATCGAGATGCTTGGGCAGCACATACACCTCTTTGGCGTACT
>WTGE01000098.1 GCA_011525445.1 Synechococcus sp. CO36386bin_37 | reverse complement strand
ACGCCATGATCCAGACCTTGACGATTCCGACGAAGAAGAGCGGCAACCCGCACACCAGGAGCAGAGACCAGCCCCGTCTCCCCAACCTCCTGCACCAGTGCGTTCTCAGGACAATCTTGAGACCAAGGTGGTCCTGACACCGGATCAAGCCCTTCACGGCACTGCTGTGAATCTGGAGCTTGCCGATGGAACGGTCATTGAAGTGGAAACACCCCCCTTCGCCGGAGACGGTTGGCGTCTACGGCTTGAGGGCGTCGCACCCGGAGGACGAGATCACTTTTTACAGCTTGAGGTCGTCACGTCGGATGGACTGCGCATCGATGGATTGCGGGTGCTCTATCGCTTGGAACTGTTTCCACCGGATGCGGCTCTGGGATGCGCTGTCGATGTACCCACGCTGTCTGGTTCCGTCACGCTTCAAGTCCCGCCTGGTTCTTCCAGCGGCAGGTTGCTCAGATTGCGGGAAAGAGGTCTGGTTTGGAACGACAGAAAAGGAGATCAACTGGTGGAAGTGGTGATTGTGATCCCTGCCGAGTTGAATGATGATGAACAGGCTCTTTACCAGAGGCTCCAGGAACTGAGCCTGGACGAAGGGCGGATATGACCATGGTCGTGGCCTGTCGATGAGAGACTAGCGATGACCTCGAAGACCCCATGCTTGTTCACGTCCTCCTATACGACGCTGGCCAGGACAGTGAGGGCATTCACTCCCTTGAGCTTTCTGGTCAGACCGTCGTCTTGATGTTTGAGAACAAAGATGATGCGGAACGCTATGCGGGCCTTTTAGAAGCGCAGGACTTTCCCACTCCAACGGTGGAAGCCCTCGATCAGCATGAAGTTGAGCTGTTTTGCACGGAGGCCGGTTACGAGGCCCGACTCGTTGAAACCGGATTTGTACCGAAAACCGATGACGAGCGATTGATGCTGGCCCCCCCCAGCTCCAATCGCGATGTCAGTAACTGGCAAAAGGAAGAATTGCCTCGAGAGAGCGATCCCTCTTCAAGGGCACCGGAAGATAGTGATGGTTTGGACGACGTCAGGCGTCGCCTGGAGGGTTTGTTGTGAATCCATCGGAACATCGAGGTCACTTAACAACTGAACAAACAAACCCACGCAGCACCCAATTGGACGTGTTGTCCACCAAGGATCTTGTACAGCTGTTCATTGACGAGGATCGCAAACCCCAGGAAGCAGTGGCAGGAGCATCAGAAGCCCTGACCGCCGCCGTTGATGCTGTCTCTCTGCGTCTCAGCCGCGGTGGACGACTGTTTTATCTGGGGGCAGGAACATCCGGCCGACTTGGCGTTCTGGATGCTGCTGAATGTCCCCCGACATTCTGTAGCCCACCGGAACTCGTTCAAGGTGTTCTGGCAGGAGGGGCTCCTGCTCTGCTCCGCAGTTCTGAGGGGCTTGAGGATCTTGAATCCGCAGGAGTGGACGATCTCAAAAGTCATGAATTCGGACCGGATGACTGCCTGGTAGGCATCGCCGCCGGGGGGACCACGCCCTATGTCTTGGGCGCATTGCACTATGCACTGGAAATGGATGCCCTGGCGATTGCCATGGCCTGCGTCCCCCAAGAACAGGCTCCCATGCCATGCCATCTGGAAATCCGCCTGCTGACGGGGCCGGAGTTGTTAACCGGGTCCACGCGTCTGAAGGCGGGAACAGCCACAAAAATGGCACTCAACATCCTTTCCACCGGTGTGATGGTGAAGTTGGGAAAGGTCTATGGAAACCGCATGGTCGATGTCGCTGCCAGCAACAGCAAACTCATCGATCGCTCCCTCAGGATCCTGACGGATCTTGCTGGAGTCTCCCGAGAGCAGGGCCAGTTATTGCTGACCCAAGCCAAGGGGTCGGTGAAACGGGCTCTCGTGATGGCAGCAGGTTCCATGGATCTTGAAGAAGCCGAAATTCTGCTTCGTGAGAACAACGGCAACCTGCGCAAAGCCCTGCATTCAGTCAAGATCACATTGGATTGAATCACTCCTGCCCTTCCGGCAGGACTGGACCCCAGTAGGGACTCGTGAACAGATCCAGGCGTTGACGGGTCGTGGCGGGAACCGCCTGGGGGGGAGTCATCAATGCATCTTTCAGGGCTTGGTGAGCAGGGGACGAGGGTCGCTCGCGACCTAACGTCTCCATCAACGCAAACAGGATCGGTGCCGTTGCCTTCGCATTGGCCATAAGGTTGCCCACAATCATGTCGACAGTCACGTGATCATGACTGGCATGCCAGCAGTCAAAGTCCGTCACCATGCTCAATGAGGCATAGGCGATTTCTGCTTCTCTCGCCAAACGAGCTTCCGTGTGATTCGTCATCCCGATGACATCACAGCCCCACGTGCGATAAAGCTGACTCTCAGCCTTCGTCGAGAACGCTGGACCTTCCATACAGAGATAGGTCCCTCCACGGTGCAGGTGATGACCCGTCGGCATCTCATTACCGGCTGCATCAGCCAGCAGATCACTCAATCGCTCACAAAACGGTTCAGCCAAGCTGACATGGGCCACACATCCATCGCCGAAAAACGACAGAGGACGTTGCATGGTTCTGTCAATGAACTGACTGGGAACCACCATGTCACGAGGACGCAAGTGCTCCTGAAGCGATCCCACCGCCGAAACCGAAATCAACCAGCGAACACCCAACGATCGCATCGCCCAGATGTTCGCCCGATAGGGAACTTCATTGGGGAGTAAGTGATGAGACCGTCCGTGCCGAGCGAGGAACACCACCTCCACCCCATTGAGTTGCCCAACCCGCAGATCATCAGAAGGAACGCCGAATGGCGTTTCCAACGTCACCTCCTGAACATCGACAAGCCCCTCGATTGCATATAAACCACTTCCACCAATCACACCGACTCGTGCGTCTTCAAGGGAGGACTGGAGAGGGGCCATCGTTAAAAACAACGATTTTGACACCGATCTTGCTCTCATGCCTAGGATCGGTTTTTGCTTTTGGTGCCTTGACGACAGTCCTGATGAAAACGGATGCCGGCCAGATCAAGCTGGAAATGTTCGATCAAGATGCGCCGAACACCGTCGCCAATTTTGTGAAGCTTGCGCGTGAAGGCTTCTATGACGGCCTCGCTTTTCATCGCGTCATTAATGGCTTCATGGCTCAGGGTGGTTGTCCGAACAGCCGTGAAGGTGCCAAGGGAATGCCAGGCACGGGTGGTCCTGGTTACACCATTGATTGCGAAATCAACAGCCGGAAACATGCACCGGGAGTTCTGTCAATGGCCCATGCAGGTAAGAACACTGGGGGAAGCCAATTTTTTATCGTTCATGAAGCACAACCACATCTGGATGGCGTTCACACAGTGTTTGGTCAGACCGGTGACATGGATGTTGTTCTTGCACTCAAAAATGGCAGTCGCATCGAATCCGTAACAGTTACAGATTGATTGACTAAGACCAATGGATCAACAAGGGCTGATCAGTGTCTAGAGACCAGTCCTTGTTTTTTTGTTCTACGAGATTCATTAATGCCATTTCTTCACGATTCAGTTGAAGAGATGGATGAATCCGTTGTTCGGCCCTAGCGGTTTTCAGCAACCCCAGACGTTTTGTCTCACTCCAGGAAGCCAGAGATTCCAGAAACTTTGAGAGGTCAGACGATTGGCCCGAGACAGCCCAAACAAAATGAGGTCGCTCCCATAAAGCGAGCAACCTGGGTGATTGTTCAGGATTCAGAATGAGATGCAGTTCCTCAGCCCTCGATTCAGCTCGTTTAAGCAGTTCAGGGAGACTTGAATTTGATTCTTCACCACAATCCCATGCAACTGTATAGATGTTGGAAGCCTTAGATTGATTGAATAAATGCCCTAACTTATCTCGCTTTGTAGCCAAATAGTCGGCGTTAAAATCACCTGGTTTGATAACCAAAGGTACGCGACTGACCACTTCCAGACCATAACCCCCTAATCCTGCAATTTTGCGAGGATTATTGGTGAGAAGTCGCAGACGGTGAATTCCAAGATCACTCAGAATCTGAGCACCAACTCCGTAATTTCTTAGATCAGCTCCAAATCCCAGTCTTTCGTTCGCTTCAACAGTATCCAATCCGCCATCTTGAAGACTGTATGCCTTCAATTTATTGATCAAGCCGATACCACGACCCTCTTGCCGCAAATAAACAACAACGCCCTCACCTTCCTGTTCAATTTGCAGGAGCGCAGCCTCAAGCTGTGGCCTGCAATCACACCGCAATGAGCCAAAGGCGTCTCCGGTAAGGCACTCGGAATGCATCCGAACCAGAACAGGTTCCTTCAATTGACCCGGAACACCTTTCACCAGCGCAACGTGTTCGCTGTTATCCAGTTCATTTCGAAATCCAATCGCCTGGAACTGCCCGAACTGACTGGGCATGACAGCCTGAGCATGACGACGAACAAAACGTTCGTTCTGGAGGCGATAGCTGATGAGATCGGCAA
>WTGE01000185.1 GCA_011525445.1 Synechococcus sp. CO36386bin_37 | reverse complement strand
GGCAAAGGCTCCGTAATTGCCAAACTCGCCATCTGATCGCAGTGGCTGCACGAATCCCGTAGTGATCACTATTGTATTGGCGGTATGGTTTACTACAATCTAATTGAATAATTATTTTACAGCATATACTGTTTTAAGCGGATGAGAGGTTCATGAGAGGTTCATGAGAGGTTCATGAGAGGTTGATAGAATTCCTGATGCATTGAATTGTTTTTTCTTGCTTGTTTGAGCGTGCATTGATCGAGCCGTTGGGCTGCACGTTTTGTTCTGCTGGTTTGTGGGTCTGAACTCGGACGATCTGGTCTGGCACCCGATCACATTCACCGAAAACCGTGAACCACGGCAAGGCGCCTGCCACTGCTCTGCAGGTTTTCAATGTTGGATTTTGCGGCCGCTTTGGAGATCAGGGATGAGACTGATGTGTCGAGAGCGAAAACCTAACTGATGTCCTCATGGGTCTCAGCATTCGGAGTGATTTCAGCTTGGAGCTGGGGGCGGAGGCTGGTCTGCTTGCTGGGTGGCCATTCCATGGGATACACCTGTCGCTGCGGGAAGGGAATGGTGATGCTCTCCTGTTCAAACCGTTTCCAGATGGCGCGTCGTAGATCACTGCCGACAGCAAAGGCATCGAGGGGATCGGCAACCCAGAACAGCATTTTGTAGTTGATGGAGGAGTCGGCAAATTCGGTCACAAAGGCCGATGCCGGTGGATACTCCTTCACTTTTGAATGCTCTGCTGCCACCTCCAGCAGAAGGTCGATCACGCGATCCGGGTCATGGTCATAGGCCGTGCCCACTTCCACGCTGTCGCGACGGGAGGTTTCCGTTGCGGTGTAGGACGCCGCCTCTTGGGTGAAAAAGTTCTGGTTGGGAATCAGCAACTCGGCGCCGTCGCGGCCACGACGCAGTTGGGTGACGCGCAGTCCGAGCTTGCGCACGGTGCAGGGATCACCATTGATCATCAGGATCTCTCCTGGTCGTACAGAGCCTTCAAACAGAAGCCAGATACTGCTGATGAAATTAGAGATGATTTCTTTCACTCCAAAGCCGATTCCAACAGACAGTCCTCCAGCGATGGCAATGAAGGCTGTGCCATCGATACCAATGAAATAGGCCACGCCAATCACCCCGATCAGGATCACGGTGTAACGAAAGAGTTGCTCCATCCCTCGCCTATTGCGTGGGCGGACTCCGAACAACACTCCGCTGAGCCACGCCAGAAAGGTTGCTGGACGGGATGCCAGGGTGAGAATCACATAGATTGCGACAACAGCGAGATAGATTCTGCCTAGTGTGAGTTCGACTCCAAATAGATTAGCGACCGCAGTTTGTGCCAGATTTTCCATGCTCCCCATCAACCTGAGGAATGAGAGGGTAGTGATAATGACGTAAATGGGCCTTAGAAATGTGCTTTCTAATTCCTCGACGGGAAATTGTTTGTTAATCTTTAGGAGCAAGGTTTTGAGGGGTGTGAAGAGCATCCAACCCAGCCAGAGCAGCCCGAAGTAGCGGAGTAATCCCCATGGCAAGCCAACAAGGAAGAACAGGCTTGAACCGATGAGGAGAAGGATCGGACCAACAAGAACTCTGATGTATTCAGGAACCAGTCGATGTCGCACGCTTTGCCGAAGGGCACCCCGTTGTTCAGCCACCATCACGATGCCAACCACGAAGAGCTGTAGAAGCACGGTTTTCCTGTCCAGATAGCTCAACCAGCTCAGCAGTTCGGACAGAATCGATCCTGGTGCGATCGTCATGAGGTCGATTATGGAGAACATCATCGTTTTGCTTTTAATTGTGCTTCGAGTTGAGTAGCCGCTTTTTCGGGGGATAGTCCTTCAAAAATCAATTCATTCATTGTTGATTGGATATCATCTTCCAGGCTGGGTTCAGAATGAATTGCGGCCACGATTGCATCGCCTCGACTTACTCTTGCGTTCTCCGCTTCATTGTAATTTGCAAATCCGAATGGCAGTTGTTTGCCGATGATCATTGCTGCTGCTGGGTTGACTGGATAATTTGTTTTGTATTTAAATGCGTAGGTTTTTTGAGCCCAAGGTTGCATGATGAAATTCAGCAATTTTGCGCTCTTTTCACGTTGACGTTTGCTTGAGTTTTTTCCTAGTGACCACACTTGCAAGCGTGTGATTGGTGTCGCTCGTCCAAGGTTTCCACTGGGTAGGGGAGCGATGCCGAGATGATCCTTCAGTGCCTCACGTAATTGAGGAAGCTGGGAGCTCCAGCAGCTGATCCAACTCATCTCCCCGTTGATGAGTGCCCTTCGCAGTGCAGATTGACTTGGTAAAAACACAATGTTTTGTTGGTAGCTGGATGCTTTGAGCCAGCGCAACCATTCGGTGAGCTGCTGATGGGCGGCGACAGAAGGTTGTTCACCTGCCAATGATTTGGCCAAGGCTTCTCCTGCTCCGAAGCCGCCGAGGCTCCAGTAGAGGTCATCGAAGTCTGTGACCATTCCAAAAACATTGTTCTTGCTGCTGGCAATGGATAGTTCTTTCAGGGTTGACGGTGCGGAGTCCAATTTGCGCTTGTCAAAGCAGGCCAGTTGTAGATACTGTGAAACGGGTTGTCCTGCGATGAATCCACTGGTGGTTTTGACGCGTTCCAAGGCTGCCTGGTTGATCAACTGCTTTCGTTCTTGCGTGAGTTTGACGGGGTCGGTCAAGCCATGGGCCAACAGGTTCAAGCTCAGATTGCTGTTGGCAATGATCAGGTCCGGACCAAGCCCGCTGTTGGTTTGAACTTTCAGCTCTTCTTCGATTTGCTCGACCGGGTAGATCGAAATGTGCAGCCTGATTCCAGGCTGTTTTGTTTCTAATTGCTCTTGAAAATCCTGGCTAATTTTTCGTTCGGATTCAAAGCGGGTTGTTGAAATACTTTCGTTTTCGTTGCTTGCGATGGCGACTTTTAAAAGCGTCGGCTTTGTGTCGTCAGTGAAGGCACAGCCTCCCAGCAATGTGGTGCAAAGCGCGAGTGCGATACGACACCTGTTGCTCCTGAAGAGGCTGCAAAGGGGATGCACAGACCATGGTCAGAGACGTATGGCCATTATTTCGCCTCGGGATGGTTTCGTCCCCATTTGATAGGAAAACGATCACGATGAAAGAGCTGTGTGGGTCGTTTCAAAGCATGGAGGGAATGACCTGGTTTGAGCCTTTGACGGTCTGGTTGCGATCACCAGTAGGGGGATTGGCGTTCATGCCGCTGTATGCGATCTGGGTCACCCTGCTGTTGCCGGGAATCTGGGCTTCCATGCTGGCTGGAGCCCTCTACGGCACCTGGTGGGGAAGCCTGATCGTGTTCGTTGGGGCCAGCCTGGGTGCTGAAGCAGCCTTTCTGCTCGGCCGTTATGGGATTAGGGACTGGTCCCGTCGACGTCTCGCTGGTTTTCCCAAATTGCTGGCGATCGAACGGGCGGTCAGCCGTGAAGGTTTCAAGCTGGTGCTGCTCACGCGCCTGTCACCAGCATTTCCTTTTTCACTGCTCAACCTCGCCTATGGCCTGAGTGATGTGAGTCTGCGCGATTACAACCTGGGGTTGATCGGCATCATTCCGGGAACGATCCTGTTCTGCGCCCTTGGTGCCTTAGCGGGGGATGTGGCGCGTTTCGGTGAAGTGCTGAGTGGCGAGACAAGCCCCGCCGGATGGGGTTTGAGGGTTGTGGGTGTCTTGGCCACAGTTGCCGTGGTGTGGCTTGTCGGCCGCGCCGCGCGGCGGGCTTTGGAGGCTGGAACGGATCAGCTTGAGTGCTGATCGGGATTGGGTAAGGGGGCGTCGCGCAGCACAGCGATCAACACAAACCAGATCAAGCGCAGCTTGGCGAGCGCTCCGTCCCTGGCTGCGAGGTCTTGATATTTGGCACGGCCGCACTCCGTTTTGATCCAGCGGTGAATGGGCTGCTCAGTCATGGGGATGGGGTGGTGCCAGTAGCAGGATCGCAGTAGAGGATCTGGGTAGGAATGATGCTGATCTTGATTTCAATCTCTTTGAGGCCGTCGTCCTTGATGGCAGCACTGCAGACTCTTGACTTGTTTGAAGTCCAATCTGGCCACGAGTTTGGTTGCCACGTTTAACTCCATGCTGATGGAGGTGGTGTGATTGACCTCGCGCGCGCATGTTTGAAAAGCATACGAATGCGACGCAAGGTGTTCATATCACCCACGCATCCTTGTTCTCCTGGATCAGGCCTGCTTCGAAGGTGCTGAGCTGATCACAGGGGCATGCAGAGTGTCTCGGGTGATGGTGTTGAGTGCCCGCCTCAGCAGGGCACTCATGAGGTGAATCCGTTCAGCGCGATTGTGCTGCGTTCACAAGATCGTGCAGCCCTGCTTCATCCAGAATCCTTAGGCCCAGGCTCTCGGCCTTGGCCAGCTTGCTGCCGGCCTCCTCGCCGGCGACGACGTAGCTGGTTTTTTTGCTGACTGATCCACTGACCTTGCCGCCGGCGGCTTCGATCAGCTGCTTGGCTTGAGAACGGGTGAGGTTCG
>WTGE01000126.1 GCA_011525445.1 Synechococcus sp. CO36386bin_37 | reverse complement strand
ATGATTTCGCGAGCGCGAGCGATGTATCGCTGAGCTGTTCGAGGATCAACCCCCCACTCGTCAGACGCGAATCGACAAATCCAATGAGTGGTCTTTGCCATCGAAAGCAGCCTCACCACCTCGTGTACACGCTTATCGAGTTCTGCTTTTGATGACTTCTGACCCATGGACCAAGTTTAAGAGCCGCAATTGAGAGATTCGCGGCGGAAGGTGTGTGACACCCCGGTGTGTAAATAGGGGTCTCCGGGAATTTTTCCTTGAGAGTCATTGCAAACACTGAAAAGCAAGGACTTGAACTGGCGGGAAAAACCAGGGAATCCCAGGGAATCCCGGGAAATTCCCTCCAAATTCCCGGAATAGAAACCCATAAAAAAGTAGTAGTAGCAATGGTTTATAGAGATATATTCCCGCATTCCCTTACATACCCGTAGGGTCACTCACCCCCCTCCCAAGAGGGCCTCAAGGTGACGTTTTCCTTTCGGGGTTAGGTCCCAAGACGAGCCATTTTTGGAGATCAAACCGCTTTGGCGCATACGAGTGAGGTTGTTGCGAACAGTCTTGTCATTTGTGCCAGGTGGCATAAGGCGAAGCAGAGCGGCTGAGGTGCATCCAGTACCCCGGGCACGGATGTCACCGATGGTGATCAAGACTTGGTCAGAGATGTTGCGCTGCATCTCGCCATCAGTGACACGGAACCCCTCATCCGTGAGCCGGTAGGCAAACTCCCGTCGTTGATAACCACGCACCTTGTGAGCAAGCCAGCGCACACAAGGCGGGTTGTTTTCAGTGGCTGGCTCTTCCCTCAGCTCATGCACCGCGTAGGGGATCTGGTTGATGTTCTGGTTTCCGCCGGTGCCAGCGACGCCTTTCTTCGAGCTGTTGCCGCTGGGGTGGTGCAGGTAGACGCTGCTGCAGTGCTTGCCGACCAAGGCCTGGAGCAACCGCAAGATGATTTCGACTGGGCCAATGCCGAAGTCGATGCCGGCCAGGCTGCATACAGCCTTCCAGCTGTCGAAGATCACCAGCGCGTAGGCATCACTTTCCAGTTCATCCTTCAGCTCCTTCAGGCAGGCAGGCGTGACGGACCAAGCACCCATGCCCTCCTGTTGATCGGCGCCCCAAAAAAAGCAGCCATCAATCCAACGTGGATCGTTTGCAATGCCGAAGTCTTCAGCGGCGTTTTGCCACATGGCGTAAGCACCATCGCCACCGTCGCTGCCAATCCAAAGGACCTTGCCGGTGATCTCACCGCGCACCTCGGAATCCAGGAATGGCTCGCCTGTGATGACCGACCAAGCAAGCCCAACACCTGCAGTGGTTTTGCCAGCTCCAGCAGAACCAAAAATCAGCGCATCACGCTTGTGCTGAACGAAGCCATGCACCAGCTGTTGGTCACGATCTGATTCGCGAACCTGATTAGCGCTGCGACGTGAACGCTTGCCCGCATGAGCCTGGCTGATCGCTAACCCCCAGCGTTGAGCCAGCGCCTCATAAACACGTCGATCAATGTCGTCCTTTCGGATCTTGTAGGCGTAAAGGCCACTCTCGATGGCCTTTTCTTTTGCCCAGGTGTCGTGAGGCTGCAGCTTCAGGTCAAGCAGCTCGTTGATCTTTTCAGTGATGGCCTCATCAGCGCTCCGCTCGTCTTCTGTATCGGGCTGGGGCTCTGGATGATGCTGAAGCTTTGGCCCGATGCCCGCAACGATGTTGTTGATGGTGGCGCCAGCATCAATCCAATCGGCAATGTCTATGCCGCCACTTTTGGGGCAGCTGCCATTCCATTGAGAGGTGCCAGGGAATGGGTAGAGCCACTGGCAGCCAGGGTGGGCAGCAGCCACCTGCTCCATGTGTTTGACGCCGGGTTGATCACGGTCAGGCACCACCACCAACCGTTCAGGTGGGATGTGCCCTGCATCGCGTTCTGCATTGAACTTGCCAGCGCCGCCAATGCTGGTGACAGCCGGCAGGCCAAGTTCCCAAAGGCGATCAACACAGGGCTCACCTTCGACCCAATAGATGTGAGCAGCGCCAGCCCCCAACTCTTTGAGGGCTTCTGCGAGTCGATAGGGCAGCACCTTCTCTTTGACCGCCGCGACCCGGTGGCCATCGATCAATGACTCCTGCCAGATCTTGCGCGTGCCGTTGCCGTCATCAATGCGATGAACGGCCAGGGCAGCCTGGCCACGCTCGTGAGTGATGGGCGTGACGTATTCCCAGCGTCGTTGCTGCTTGGGGCGTTGCTGCTTTGTGCCATTGGGATTGATGGCGGGATTGATCGCGTTGCGGATCTCAGCCTTGGAGCACTCACAGCTGTAGTTGTCCCACTTGCCGTTGCGGTGGTTGACCTTGAAGTTGTCAGCGCCGCAAGCCGGGCATTTGTAGCTGCGATCCCCACTGGGTGAATCGCGCCCGCCATCGGGTTCGAGCTTGTCGAGGTGATCGAGGATTTGAAATGCAGCCATCTCTCATCCCACCTCCTGTGTTTTGGCCGCGGCCAACATCTGCTTGGAGTTGGTTCTGCTCATTGGGCGGTCCCCCTCATGGCGAGAGTGGCCTCGTCCCAGGCCTTAAGTGTTTTGCTTAGGTCCCAAACAAGAGCGCTGCTGTTGGGACTTTTCCGTCGGAAATGGATGCCCTCTAGGAGGAACTGGTTTCTCGGAGAAACATCTTTGTCCTGATAGCCAACACGACGACGGTGGAGCGTTTTGGGGTCTTTTGCCCCAAGCGCATCCATCACATCTCGCGTTCCTGAATTGAACGGCATTGAATGAGTTAGCGATTGAACTAACTCGACGCAGAAGTGAAGGCGAAGGTGTCCATGAGCTTGTTGAGGACGTGTCTGAATTGAATCCAGCCGTTATCTGCAAGCCCTTGCTCTTCCCATAGCGTCCAATGGACGCGCTTGCGTTTCTTCTCAATGGCTGCAGCTTGCTTCAGCTGTTCGGAGTAGGGCTCCAGTACGTCTTGTACTGGCTTGGAGCTGAAGCGAAATGATCCATTAGGAAGGACAGTGCGAGCTTCCTGAAAAGCACGAACAAGCTTGACTGCGGGGATTGTTCCCGCAGGGGTACGCACTGGAAAGACCTTCCCCGTTTTCGGGTGGGTGATTTCAACTAAGCGCCGGTCCCTTGTTCGTTGTGACACTGCACTACTGCGTCGAGAACAAGGACCGCTCTGGGCAAAGCCTTACGACTGCCGCGCTCATCCACTGAAGAAGGTGGATGGTGAGGACTGAAATCAGTGCCCCTCATTTCCTATTTCGATTATAGACAGTGTTGGGAGCCCTTGGTGTCCCTTACTGGTGGTGGCTCGTTGATTGCCAGAGCTGCAACTCAGCTGACTTACGTCAAGTCACCGCAGATATAAATGCTTCAGCGGTTGCTCGCCCAGTTGTTGTCAGATAGTGCTCGTTATGGGTTTTGTCGCTGTGGCCCATCGCCTCTGCAACCATCGCGCTGGGAATACCTCGGGCATGGCATCGCACTGAGTAGCTGTTGCGGAAGCTGTAGGGCCTGAGGTCCATCCCATTGGCCGCGGCGGCTGCCTGCCAATCGCGCCATAGCTTCAAGCGCCGTAGGTATTGGCTGATCGCCTCGCCCTTCTCTTTGAGGGGTGGGAGCGGCAACAGGCCGGCCTCAAAAGCTGCTGTGAGATCGCCGTTCCGTTCCTCCCCGTTTTCATCCAGCACGGGCATGGGCCAGAGGAAGCGGGGCTCGGTCTCCATCTTTTGGCTGCGGCCACCGCACGCCTTCCGATAGGTGCAAAAAAGCTGCTTCTTATTGGTGTCGGGGTTTCGTCTGACCGTTAGCTCGGTGACTTCGATCGGCCTGAGGCCATAAGTGGCCATGACCAGCAAGCAGTTCTGCCATTCCGCGGTGGGGCAGGCATCGATCAATTCCAGGATCTGGGCATCGGTGAGTTCCATCACCGGGCGGGCATTCTTGCTCTTGCCGCTGCCCTTGAGCTTCAGCTTGCTGGCCTGGGAAATTTGCCAACTCTCGCTGAGGCCGCCTTCGGCAATGCCAAAGCTGAGCATCCGCACAACGGCATCAACGCACTGCTGGCGGGCCCGTGGCTTGTCGCGCCAACCGCCGGCATCAATCGTGGCGTCGATCAATTTGTAGGGGCTGGTCGGTGGCTTGGGGCCAGTCAGTAGTTCCACGGCCTTGCCGCAGTGGCGCATTTCCTGGGCCATGGTCTTGCTGCCGATCTCGGTCCCATTGGCTTCGCGGTCCCGGTAGTGGGCTTCGGCAAGCGCTTTCCAGTTGATGCCGGCGGTGAGAGTTGGCACGCCTGGGGCGGGTTCGTCTTCGGCTTCCTCGGGGTGCAGCTCGAGCCAAGCCTCACTCAATGACTTGGGCTGATCGCTGCTGGTGGCCGCGACCAACGCCTTGAGCGTTTTGATCAGTTCACCAATGCAGCCGACCTCCCACTGAATGGGCAGCGTCTTGGTCCATTGGGCCGTTTTGCCATCGGTGCCAAAGCGAACGCGCAGCTTGACCTTCCCTGATTGCTCCATCACCGACCA
>WTGE01000324.1 GCA_011525445.1 Synechococcus sp. CO36386bin_37 | reverse complement strand
CTACGAACGCTTGGGCTGGCCTGTTCGTGTTCTGGATGCTGGTCCCTCCAATATCAAAGTCACAACACCGTTTGATCTCACTGTGGCTGCTGCGGTTCTGTCAGAACGCCAGATTTAGAACCCACTCGCAAGACGCCCTGATCGCCATCCAGAGTCGCCATTGCACCTACAGGCAAGGCAGCATTTCCACCCGGCCCATGCCCCACGAGTAAATTCCCCACAACGGGTATTCCTAAATCCGCTGTGCGCTCCAGCAACACCTCATCCAGGCTGAAGCCATCTGACTCCGGTTCATTGTTGCAATCGACGAATCGGCCAAAGCCAAGACCGGCAAGCGATTGAAGCATCCCTGCCAACCGCCACTGCGTGAGCATGCGATCAATGCGATAAGGCGCTTCTCCAACATCTTCGATCACCAGGACGACTCCATGGAGATCAGGCAGAAAGCGGCTCCCGATCAAATGTGAAGCCACCGTTAGGTTCACTGCCAACAAAGGACCGACAGCCAACCCTCCCTGCCAGGACACACCTTTAAGATCCGGCAAGGTACATCCGAATAACAAATCACGCAATCGGCTCTGGCTCCACTCCGGTTCATCAGCGAGGGTGGTCAACAGCGGCCCGTGGACGCCACCGCCCACACCAGCAGCCATTCGAGCGCAAAGCAGCGAGGTCACATCCGAAAAGCCCAGCAACCAACCAGGTTGCCAAGCAACAGGCTCTTCCAAAAGCCTGGCAGCACCCCAACCACCACGGGCACAAGCCAGAAGATTCGCACCTGAAGGGGATTGAAGATCGTTTCGACGTTCGTCATCACGACCAGCCAGATATCCCCAACGCCGCCGGCTGATGACATCCGGACGGATCCGCAAACCCCAGCTCTCCAAAATCGACACACCCCTCATGATGTGTTCTGAGTTGTCAACAGCTGAGCTGGAAGCAACCACATTGACTTCATCACCGCTCTGGAGAGGAGGCGGAAAGGATCCCAGAAGGTTTCTGGAGCACATCACCCCAACCTCCCGAGAACCAGCCCAAGAAACAACAGTGAACCCAGACGGACCTGATGACTGAAGTGAAGTCCATAGACCGACATCGACTGCTGTCTCGCGCTCTTCAGAGCTCGGGTTTCGCGCAGCATGCCGTAGGTGACCACCGCCCAGAAAGGCCAGAAAATAGGCCCGATTCCGGCAGTCGCGGCAGCACTAGCGAGTGCCAGCATCGAGAGTGCGTAGGAGAGACCCACCACTGGCACGACAAATACCCCAAGACTGAGAGCACTGCTGTTCAACTCCATCCGTGCATCATCTGGTCGATCTGCCATCGCATAGACGGTGTCAAATGAGAACGTCCACAGCAAAGTTGCGATCCAACAGCCTGCAAGAGGCCAACCTCCATCGAGAGCACCCGTCTGAGCCGCCCAGGGGATCAGCACCGAAAATCCCCAGCACAGTGCCAACACCGCTTGGGGGTAAGCGAACCAGCGTTTCGCCGATGGATAGATCAAGATCGGCGGCAGGGCAAAACAGGCCAGGGCAAGACAGAGACTGCGCACGGAAACAGGCAAGTTCAGCACCACGCAAAGACTGATGATCAGCAGCAGGATCAACATCCCCAAGGCCTGACCAACAGTCAGATGTCCCTCGGCTAAGGGGCGCCGTTTGGTGCGCTCGACATTTCGATCGATCCGTCGATCCCACAAATCATTGGCGATGCAGCCCGCCCCACTCACAGCCAATCCCCCGATCACAATCATGAGTACAAGGGCGATGGAAGGAGGTGCATTCGGCGTCAGCCAAAGGCTCCAACCTGCTGGAATCAATAAAATCAATCTTCCACTTGGTTTGTTCCAGCGCAAAAGGGCAACCCATGAAGCCATAGTTTGACGAGACATCATGTGCTGGGTCGAGCTAGTGGACAACAAGAACTCCGTGGTGGAAACCTTCAGCAAACAATTTTGGCGCTTGCCGATGGCAAAGTGGGAGAGCTAATAACAGGGTGCTTCAGGTGACAGCAGGGCCGAACCTCCCAAGCGGTCGAGCCTTGAGAAAGATCGCCGCAATTGACATCGGCACCAATTCAACCCATCTGCTGGTGGCAGCCGTTGATCCTGAGCTCCGAACTTTCAGTATTGAACTGGCTGAGAAATCAACAACACGATTGGGGGAGAGGAATCCTGAAACGGGAAACCTCTCCGATTCCGCCATGGAGCGCGGACTTGAAACGCTGCGTCGGTTTCGAGAGCTGGCCGTGAGTCATCAGGTTGAGCAAATTGTCACCGCTGCCACAAGTGCAGTTCGTGAAGCACCCAACGGTCGTGACTTTTTGCAGGTGATTCAGGATGAGCTTCAACTTGAAGTGGATCTGGTCAGTGGTCCCGAAGAAGCACGCTTGATCTATTTGGGTGTTCTCTCCGGCATGCCGTTTGGGGATTGTCCCCATTTAGTGCTGGACATCGGAGGAGGATCCACTGAGTTAATTCTTGCCGATGGTCGTGATGCACGAGCGCTCACCAGTACGAGAGTTGGCGCGGTACGCCTACAGCGGGATTTTGTAAGCGAAGACCCGATGCCTTCGCAGCGTCGAACCTTTTTGCAAGCCTTCATTCAAGGGTCCCTGGAACCTGCTGTGAACAAGGTGTTGCGGCGGATCAAACCGAAAGAGACTCCAGTGATGGTGGCCACAAGTGGTACCGCAATGGCGATTGGAGCCCTGGCTGCAATCGAAGACGATCGTCCACCCCTGAAGCTTCACGGCTATCGGGTCAGCAAACAGCGTCTGGACCGCGTGGTGGATCGGCTGGTAGTGATGACGCCAGAGCAACGCAAAGGACTAGCCCCCATTAATGATCGACGGGCCGAAATCATTGTTCCAGGAGCGTTAATCCTGCAAACCAGCATGCAGATGTTGGCCGCTAAAGAGCTCGTCTTGAGTGAGAGAGCACTCCGCGAAGGTCTCATCGTGGATTGGATGTTGCGCCATGGACTGCTTGAAGATCGCTTCAGCTTTCAGAGCAGCATTCGGCAACGCACTGTGATTCATCAAGTGCAGCGGTTTGCAGTGAATCAACCAAGAGCCGAGCGTGTTGCATCCCACGCACTCACTCTTTTCGACAACACCAGGGGGTACCTTCACCATGATGATGGCTCAGGCCGTGATTTGCTGTGGGCTGCAGCGATGCTTCACGCCTGTGGACAGCACATCAACCTCAGCGCCTATCACAAACACTCGTGGTATCTGATCCGACATGGGGAACTCCTGGGGTACTCGGAATCAGAACATCTAATGGTGGCTGCTATCGCGCGCTATCACCGCCGCAGTCTTCCCAAAAAAAGACATGAGTCATGGCAAGCCCTGCAAAGCCGAGACAATCGGCGCACCGTTGCAGAAATGGCACTTTTGCTCAGACTCGCTGTTTCTCTTGATCGACGTCCAGAACCAGTCGTAAAAGCCTTGCTTGTCCAGATCAAAACGGATGATCTCGTTATCGAGCTGATTGGTGAACACCCTGATCAACCACTCAGTCTCGAACAATGGAGCTTGGAGAGCTGTGCACCGATTCTGAAGGAGGTGAGCGGTTTCAACCTCAAGGTGAAGACTCAGGAGTGAGCGAGTACCAACGCAACTGGTCGATGGTGCCCAAGGCACGAGGTGCCTCTGCCCCGTAGCCAACCTGAACCAAATCCGGTCTTCCGGCAAAGACTTCAAGACCTTGATCGGAATCAAAACGTTTTGGCTCGCTCAGCGTACCTTCAAAAACCAGGTCACCCTTGGCATTGCGAATCGACACCCAACTGGGCTGAGAGCTCATCATTGCAATGGAACCAGAAACCTCGTGAATGGTTTCAACAACAGGAAGACTGTCAACTTGTGGCTCAGCCTGAACCACGGCCTTGGTCTGCAAGGGTTCGGCAGCCATCTGAAGACCCTGCTGGCGATTGATATGAAAGGCGATGGCTCCAAAAATTATTGCGGCTATGAAAACGAGAGGAATCGCTGCTGTTTTGAGCCGACGACTCACCGGAGAAGCAGTTTGCTTTCTTCGCGGATCATCTGAATGACGAAGCTTGTCCGGAATGAAACGTCTAGAGGAAGAGCTGTTGATCTCCTGAAGCTGAGATTGAAATTGGTGCACCAGAGGAGTGGGATCCAAACCCAATTTCGCTGCAACTCTACGCAGCATCCCTTGTACGAACACGGGCTCAGGAAGATTTTCCCAGACCCCATTTTCGAGGGCTTGAAGCTGCTCTTCCCCCATGTGAAGAGAATGGGCTAAGGACTGGCAAGACAGGCCTTGATGTTCCCGCTCCTGTTTTAAAATACGACCAATCATAGATAATTGATCTTGAGCAAAACTCGAATGATCCAAATCGTTCTGAACTTTATGCATTAAACTTTCCCTCTCACAATGCATACTAGCCCAACAAATATCAGGTGTCACCCCATAACACTATTAACAAATTCAGCCGTGTGACAAACTTTTTTTGAACATAAAATGGGCGATACTGGATTCGAACCAGTGACCCCTTCCGTGTGAAGGAAGTGCG
>WTGE01000205.1 GCA_011525445.1 Synechococcus sp. CO36386bin_37 | reverse complement strand
GATAAAGACAGGTCATAATTCTTTATTGAATGAGAAACCCGCCTCAAGCGATGAGCAATCAGCTAAGCAAGACATTAAAATTATAATTAATCGACAAATATCACATTGATAATCTTTGCTTCTCGCCACAGCTGCAGCCTGCGTTCTAATTAACAGATTAACAACGACTGCTCTTTTAGCAAATTTCAAGATCAGCTGTCGAAGTGATATCAATTGACTCCCGATTAATTTCAATGGACTATGAACTCAAATTTCTAAAGGGATTAATCAGGAAACATTGCCTGATATGATTTCATCAATAGCCAAAATGTGCTTTCTATCCGAACTTCGGTCGAATAGCCAAACGAAAACGTACTTGAGGATCAAACTGAACGTTCACAGATCCAGCAAAAGAGCTGAAGTCAAACAAGGAATCACTCTTGACAGTCAGAACAAACTCATCATGGTGAATAGTAATTGCCTTCATTGAAAGCAAAGACGTTAAAAAGATCGTCATCAAGATCCATAAGTCGAATCATTGGAACCAGTTGGTTGCTCGATGCCATTACCAAAAATAGCCAACGTTCCTCCTAGAGCTCCCAAAGCAACAATCAAAGCTAAAATCCACACCCCCATGCCGAAAACACCATAAATCAACCTAATTAGCCTAGCTGCTCTCATATGTAACAAATGGTCGTATGAGAAAGCCGAATTCCTAGGAAATTTGAACCAGGCTTAAACGCCAATTGCTATTGATCACCTTGATGCCAGATTACATCTAGAAATGGGATCAGGTTGATACGAAAATCAGAAGCAACAGAAAACTCAAATCTTTAGACAAATAAGTCCGGAAAAAAGAGCACAGATTAATCCTTTGTGATTTTTTAATGGCTATCTCTTCAAAGCACCGAGAATCCAATCCAGCTCTATAAATGACTAACTAATGCTTTCTCAAAGTAGGGGCACGGAATAGGCAAGTCTTAGTGAAATATTTTGCCTCTGAAAAAGTAGCGGCCGTCTGACATTCAATCACCGTAGATGAGGATACGGCAATCAACACCAAAGCGGAAGTGAAGTCTTCAGGCCACACAGAGACTGAAACAACGGAACATCCGGATCTGCCATACCCACACAACGACACTCTTCCATCAAGTTCAAACCAGACACATACACTAATGAGATTGAAACTGGTAGGCGCGTTGTGGATGAATGCATAAAGAACTGATTCAGACCAATTGCCTCTTCACACCCAATTGGAATAGGCCTGAATAAAAGTGATACTAATATCACTCCAAACAAATTCAACCTTCAGTCTCGAGTCTCAGCTTGAAAGTAATTTTGGGAAGCATGGAGTGAAGGACAAATGAGACCGCTTTGGAGTGGATGATACATGTGCTGGCTGAAGGGACGGTTGTGTCATGAAGAGAAAAGGTAAGAACACCAAGCTTTTCGCAATGCGATCAGATCAATATTTGGCAGTAAGGGAAGCATTACCTCAACGAGGGAGTCGTGTATCTCCATCAATCCCCCGTATAGGGGATGAACATTGCCGCAAAAAAAAGGATCATTGAAATAGTCTTCTAGTAAAGTTTTGAAAAGTCAAATCAGACAAACGAAACAGGCCAGTCGACAGGGAAAATCTGCAATCACTATTTTTGTACCTGAAAGTGCAAAAGGTCCAATCAGGGCAGCCCTAGCAGATGCAGGACACGGCCTTAGTTTCCAAGCAGGATTGACTGGTTTAATCAACCAATTATTGAAGTCGCAAGGAAGAGATTTGATTGTATAAAAAGCATGCTTAGCAGAAAAATCAAATCTTTTTCTCATCAGATTCTTGCCGTTCTTATAGACAAATTCAAGAGAGTCAGGCAAAGATTGAGTAGTCATTTCTAGATAAAGATGTCAATCACATCATTCAATCCAGAGAGTACTTCAAATCTAGTTCCTGAATTTGGCAACCAATTTTTGAGGTTTGGACAATCTGCCGATAATGACAACGTCTCAGTTGCACTTAATGGTCAATCAGGTTCACTCTATGGTCCTGAATATTTCGACGGTGAAGAGTGGAAACGAGGAACCTATAATCGCACCAACTTTGGGATTGGATTGGGCATAGGCGGAGATGGAACAGATCCATGGAATCAAAATGGCAGTCTTTATCGCAACGATTACTATTCAATTGCAAACGCTTCTGACCCCAACTCTGGTGGAGGCAACCTTTTTGAGGCCAGAAAGGGATCAGAAGATTTTTTAATTGATACCTCGGACCTAACCGACTCCACGGGCTCATTCACATGGACTGGTTTTTTTGAATTCGCTGATCCAGAAGCGACCGACGACAATGTTGAGGTGAAACTCTCACGGACCTACACTTTGGCCGACGATTCAAACTTTGTAAAAGAGACCACCGTAATTGAAAACATAGATCCACAGTCTGATGCTCTAACAAACGTCCGTCTTTGGCTGGGTGTTGGAGACGACTACATTGGTGATGATGACAGACCAGACAAAATAAAGGGAAATATCATCGATGGAGTATTTACACCTATCTCAAGTCTTGGAGAGGACAACAAGTATGAGCAAGAATCGCTGCCAAGTGTTCGAGCTAATGCCATTCTAGTGAGTGAAGGATATCCAGGCTTGAGTTCTCCAATTACAGAAGAGGAGTCTAATGCGCTCAATGAATTCTTTTTTACAAATTCCTCCAGCGGGTATGCCATTGTAAGTGATGAATTTTGGTGGGATTTTGAAAGTAGCAGATCAGCGTTATACTACGATCCACAGAATTCAGAATCATTTAATATCAACGATGATGGATCGTATGCCATCTATTATCGACTTCCTGATATAGCAGCGGGTGATTCAAGATCAGTCGATACCTATTTTGCGATGTCGCCAGTATCAATACTTGAAGAAACTTTTGATGAGGTATTTGATGACGCGACCCCAACTCCAGAACCAGCTCCAGAACCAGCTCCTACTCCTAGACCAACCCCAATACGAACTTCAACTCCATCACCAACGCCACCTACCGCTGATAATTCCTTTGTATTCACTGAATTTGACGATACGGCAGAAGACCAGAAAAACTTTGACTATAAGATGTTAAGAGGAGATGATTTATTGGAGGTTGTCGGTGGAGACAATAATGTTGCAAATGGGAACCAAGGTGATGATCGATTCATCATTCTCAGCGGAAATGGTACTTACCGAGGGGGTAAAGATCGAGATACTTTTGAAATCTCTCAAGGGTCAAACAATACAATCTACGGAGATCTTGGCGAGGACAATATCCTAATAACAGGTGGAGAAGGATTTTATAGTGGCGGCGATGATAACGACAGAATTGAAGTGATTGATGCAGAAATTGGAACTCAAGTCAATGGCAACCGTGGTGAGGACACCATTACAGGAGTTGTTGCTGGCGTTATTTACCGAGGTGGTAAAGATAACGACCTACTTGAGATCAGTCAAGGAGAGGTCTGGGGCGATCAAGGGACCGATACATTCCGTGGAATTGCTGGTGATGGATTCGCAGTGATTCAGGACTACACGATTGGTGAAGACGTGGTCGAACTTGCTATGGATGGTAGTTGGAGCAGCTTGAACAATGGATTGATGTTTACTGATCAATCAGATGAGCAAATCATGTTCCTTGTTGGGATCACTACTCTGGAACAAGTGACATTGGTTTGAGGAATAACTTGACAGCTAAAGTTTGCTTACCTCGCCATTCGCGGGGTTTTTTCTTGCTACAAAAAATTGGATTTAAAAGTTGCCATGAATATTTGTCTATTAAAACCAAGATGACATTGGCATTGCTGCAGGAGACGCTGATGGCATTCATGGTTCTTAACACAGACTCCCACAAGCCTTGGCTTGTAGGTTCCATTGAAGAGCTTGGAAGCAAAGGAGCAGAAAAGATCGAGACCATATGGATGGTTTTCTCATTAATGGAAAAAGAAATACCCGTCATCAACGTGAGCTGATTAACGCATAACAACTTTTTGGTGCATAACAATGGATTTCATGATTTCATTCACTTCATTTTAATGCCTCATACTTGATATCCAGCGAGGCTGATTGCTCCATCAGTGCATTCACTGAACTTAGAAAAACGACTCAATCCAGTATCGATTAGTGCAGTGAGTGTTGAATCATTGGCGGAGGCAAAAAGCACATCACGCTCGGAGGCAATGAATCCCAGTCATTAGCTGCAGAATTTCTGCAATGCTTTGGACTGACTCAAGAACCAGTGATGGATCTTAAAAATGGTATCCCCAAACGATTTTGAGCTACTCGATCTGTCCAGTTGCCCATGGCAGGGAAGAACCATCGCCAGTCGGCAGGTCCACGTGATGCAAACCAATTTCATGTTGAAATCGCATGGCACCCCTGTTGTGTTCAGGGTTGATATCGATTCCGCAAAGATGTGCCTCAGGAGTCTTCAGGCCAATTTGAACAAGCACTGCTCCCACTCCGCAGCCGATCTCCAGAAGAGTTTCATTGGCATGCAGTTCCAGGTTGCTCTCCAGCATGAAAGAATGCTGTTCGGCCTGCTGAATCCGGTGTTGTTGTTCCCTTTG
>WTGE01000003.1 GCA_011525445.1 Synechococcus sp. CO36386bin_37 | reverse complement strand
CTCCAAAACACAAGAATCGTGGCCGCTGAGGTGGCTGTTAACAACTGATGGCTGCCCCACGCCATCTCAGCCCGAACGGGCTCAGGCAGATCCGAGGTCAGCACAAACCCCTGGTCGCCCTGTAGTTCAACAGCCTCCGGACTGCGTGGGGAAGCTCGGGTCCAGAGAATGGAAACGAGCATCAAACCCACACCTGCCATTCCAGCGAGAACATCGGCTCGCTCCAGGCTTGGAGTGACGGTTTCTGCCGTACTGGCGTTGAGAATGGTGAGCCCCAGAACAAGCACACCCGCAAACAGACACCATTGAGCGGATCTCAACATCTTTACCAACGCATGAGCAGTCAGATTCCTGCACTCTTGCTGAAATGGACGGAGATCACCATCCTCGATGAACGAATCCGAAGCCTTTGCCGCGATTGCACTGGCCTCCGTAGCTTGTGATGGAGTGCTGGGTCAAGAGGAGGCGCATGCCTTAAGACGGCAACTGGAATATCGAACGCCCTACAAGG
Organism: Synechococcus sp. CO36386bin_37; assembly: GCA_011525445.1. The sequence goes on along the minus strand of WTGE01000003.1, from coordinate 4,073 downwards.
ATCGAAGCGAGAAGGAGATGGCCCTTTTGTTTGATGATCTGCTCAAACGGCTGCGGGAGGGTGGATCGCATCAATTAATTCAAAATGCGCTACCCCAGCTCAACGACGCACAGAAGGAAACAGCACTGGCCGTTGCCGTTCAACTCGTTTACGCCGACAGAACCGTCACGAGCGAAGAACAGTCGTTTCTCAATATGCTCGTGGAAAGCGTTGACCTTCCTCAGGGCAGAGCCAAAACAGTGATGGAAGCGATCATGGCTTTAAATCACGACAGCCTTGCCCGTTAACGGCAGAATCAACCCACCGAACGCCCCATGATGCCAAGCTTTTCCAAGGTTCTGCAGTTACTCATTGCGGCTGGCGCCTGCCTTCTGCTGGCTGTGCCAGCTGGCTTTGCGCTTTCACCACAGGATCTGCCACCTCAACCGCCGGATGAGGCCGTTCTTGATTCCGCTGATGTGCTCAGTCGAGCTGGAAAAAATGAAATTGAAAGCAGGCTGAATCAATTGGCGTCCTCGAAAGTGGATGCAAGAGTCATCACCCTTCGACGTCTCGATTACGGGCTCAGTCTCACTGCGTTTGGGGAAGAATTGGTGGAGCGTTGGACTGACGCGGACAACAGCACGAACCAACCGCTTCTCCTGTTCCTTGAAGAAACACAGAACAAACAGGCTGCAGTTGTCGTGTCCAGTGAACTGAGTGACCAGCTCCCTGACTCCTTACTGCGCAGCACCGGGCGTACCACCATGAGCCAACCGATGAGAAACGGAGATCGTTTCCGTCAGGCGACCCTGGATGGCATTGACCGCATTGAGGTGGTGCTCAATGGCGGTGAAGATCCTGGCCCACCCGTTGAAGTGGAACGCACCACGATGCCAACCAATGTGCCCACTGTTGAGGAAACCCGGGAGAGCAATGCTTTCACCTGGGTGATCGTGTTGCTGGTGGTTGGAACCATCGTGCCCATGGCCACCTGGTGGGTGTTCTCCCGCTGACCAGCCATGGCACTACGCAACTGGATTGGAGCCTTTGGTCAAGCCAATGCCCTTGATGTCAATTCGGACCTTGATCGAGGCTATGAAGCCGCCTTATTGATTCAGAGTCTTGAGCTCGAGTATTACGGCGATCGACCGATTCGTCCTGATCTTGAGCTTTCCGTTCCGAAATCCGTTCAGGCCACCGTCCTGCGCAAATTTCGGGTTGCGATCAATGTGTGTCGTTCGGCCTTGGATCAACTGGAGTACCAGAGATCGCAGCTCGATCCGCAGGAATTGCGTCAACTTCAGCTCATTGAAAGCGTCGTCAATCGCTACAGCCCGAAGCGAAGATCAGCGGCTCCGACCATGTCGAGGGAACCCGATCCGCTGCCCCGATCACTGCTCGGGGTGTTCGACAAAGTGCGAAAACAGCTCAATCCAGCTGGAGAAGCCACCTTGGTGGCCGGTTTTCGCAGAAGGAGGGATTCAACCCTGATCTCCCTCAAAGTTCTGCTGCTTCTCATCCTGGTACCACTCCTGGTGCAACAGGTCAGCCGGACTTACATCATCAGCCCCGCCGTTGATCGCTTCGCTCCGGACTTACCCTTTTTGAGTTACCCGAAGCCACAACTGGAAGAACAGGCTGTTGAAAAACTGAGGGTGTACAAAGCTGAAATTGAATTCGATGCTCTGCTTCGTGGAGATGCGATTCCCAGTCAGGAAGAACTACAGCAACAGCTCAGCAAGAAGGCCGAGGAATTAAAAGAAGAAGCGGATACTGAAAGTACTCACGCTGTTAAAAATGTGCTGGCCGATATCTCAGCCACCATTGCATTTGTGCTTGTTTGCCTGTTCAGCCGAGAAGAGCTCAGGGTGCTGAGGGGATTTTTTGATGAAGCTGTCTATGGACTGAGCGATTCAGCCAAGGCTTTTGCCATCATTCTTTTTACTGATATTTTCGTTGGATTTCATAGCCCAGAGGGTTGGACCGTTCTTCTTGATGGTATTGCCAATCACTTTGGATTTCCAGCACGAGAGAATTTTATCCTTCTGTTCATTGCTACTTTCCCAGTTATTTTAGCCACGATCTTTAAATATTGGATTTTCCGCTATCTCAACCGTGTCAGCCCATCCTCTGTCGCCACTCTGCGGGGGATGAACGGAGGCGGATAGGGGATTGAACGACAATCACAGAACGCCTGATCCTCCCAATGGAATCATCACTGTGAGTGGTCCAAGCCGGGGTGGAAAAAGCCGATGGGCTGAACACTTACTCCGCTCGCGAAGCAGGGTCACCTACATCGCTACGTCAGAGGATCGTCCCCAGGATGCTGACTGGCAAAAAAGAATGCAACAGCACCGTGATCGGCGACCCGGGCACTGGAGATTGATCGAACCAGGCATCTCACTCGCAGCATCGATTCATGGGGAAGAGAGGAATCAAAGCCTGTTGATCGACGCACTGGGAGGGTTCACTGCAGCACAACTGGAGCTCAATGATGCGCAGTGGGAGCAGGCCTCAAAGGAACTGATCGACAGTCTCTGCACGAGGACAACACCCACGGTGGTCGTGATTGAAGAAACAGGTTGGGGAGTTGTTCCTGCAACAGCAATCGGTGGTCTGTTCCGAGACCGCCAGGGATGGCTCGCTCAGCGCCTCGAACAACACGCCATTCAAAGTTGGCTTGTTGTTCAAGGAAGAGCGCTGAATCTCTCACAATTGGGCATTCTCGTTCCATGACGCAGTCGTGAAACACCCCTCAATCCATCGTGAATCCATTGTCAACCGAGCACTTTTCACTCCAGAAGCCACTGAGGATCGCACTCCATGAGCCTCAGATCCCGCCGAACACAGGAAATATTGCCCGTACTTGCGCCGCTTTTGGATTCCCTCTCGACTTGATTGAACCTCTTGGCTTCAGCCTCGAAGATCGCTATTTGAAAAGGGCGGGCCTTGATTATTGGCCACACGTGGATCTCAGGATCCACAAGGATCTGAATGCATTTCTCAACTCTCTCTCTCAACCATCTCGACTGATTGGTTGCAGCCGACGCGGGGGCGTTCCACTTCCGGAGATGCAATTTGAATATGGAGATGTGTTGTTGTTCGGCCGAGAGGACAAAGGCCTGTCCGAGGCAACTCGGGAGCGTTGCACTCAGATCGCCACGATCCCCATGCCCTGCAGTGCAGGTGAAGACGGTCAGGGCGGTGTCAGAAGCCTCAATCTGTCGGTGGCCTGCGCAATCGTCAGCTTTCAAGCCGGCTTGCAGCTGGAGTTGTGGTGATCCGCAAGCTGCCACCTTTGCTCTTGCGCAGAGGTGCCGCACCCGTTACTTTCAGCCAGTTCCTGAGCTGTGACGGCTTTTCTAGGAGCTCTCTCTCTATCGCTGATTCAGATGAAGCCCCTTTTTGTTCTGGTTACAGCAGTTGCATCTGGAACATGTTTATCGGTTTTATCTCAGCATCCAGGGATCGCAGATAACGATCACGTACGGGCACCAGTCCTGTTGGCATCTGCAACGCAAACCCAATCACGGATCTGGGTCAAGATATCTCGACGAAGCTCACTTCAAGATATAGCTGAAGATCTCGATCTCACTCTGTCTGATTTAACTGCTCTTAACGACCAGGACGTTTTTCAGACGTTGCCCAGTGGATCGTGGGTTGTCCTGCCAGCATCCTCAGAAGCAACCCTCAATTCTGTATCGCGCCTAGACAGCCGCTCGTTGCGTCGCTCAGCTCCCATTCAATCTCCACCTGCCCCCCAGGAGGTTGTACGCATTCAGCCCAACCAATCCCTATCCACCTTGTCTCGCGATCAGGGAATCAGCCTGAGTGAGCTTCGCTCTTTGAATCCCGGTCTCGATCTGGCTCGCTTAGCGATCGGAAGCAAGGTCCGTGTAGCCAAGGCCTCCCCTCGTTCCCTGCTGGCCATTCGTCCAACCCGTTCAGGAGGAGCAAGCTACCCGGCTCTTCCGCTGCTTCCGGGCGATGAGAATGACATCAAAACCCAACAAACCTTCATCTGGCCCACCAAAGGGGTCTTCACGTCTGGATTCGGATGGCGTTGGGGGAGGATGCATAAGGGAATTGAC
>WTGE01000164.1 GCA_011525445.1 Synechococcus sp. CO36386bin_37 | reverse complement strand
TCCAACTCATAACCAGACGTTTCAATCGCACCACCATCTCCTCCTTCAAGTCCGCCTCTCGCCAACAAGCGTCCAGCCACCTTTGTTAATGATTGAGGATCGGTGATATCACTCCACACCACAATCTCGCCACCATCTCCATTCACACTCGCCGATGCATCCAGCACAGCCCCATGCTCAACCTGAGCCGTGACTGCCTGGCGAACTGAGGCATCACTGTTCTGCCAACTTCCTCCCACTTCAATCAACCCACCACCACTCCTTCCACTGGCAATCAACTCCGAACCACCATTAATACTGATTGCCTCACCCGTTAACGTAATTCTCCCGCCAACTTCGTCGGTTCCCACATCGAGCCGACTATCAACAACATTCACTTGCCCCCCGGGAGCATCCACCAGCAACTCCTCATCCAGGCTGATGTTGATTCCATTGAGATGAATCCCAGGCAACTGCCCAGCCTCCAACACGACTCCCTTATCCATCTCACTGCGACGCATCCCAAAAACCCCTGGCAAGGGATTCGTCGTGAAGGCTGCAACGCTCTCTGGCGTACTGTGAAACACATCAAACGTGCCCTCAGCAAAACGCAGCTGATCCGCCGTGCTCAGCGATAACTTCGGAACATTAATAAACCCCGCACCCTTGCCTAAATGAATCCCACCAGGAGAGAGAAAAAATAAATTCGCCTTCGATGAGAGGGCCACCATTTTATTAATCCACGTCCCCTTCGCGGAGGTCACACCAACCACAAGATTGTGTTTCCCTCCGGTATCAAATTCAACGCGCTCGATTGCTCCGCGGGTATCGAAATCTTTAAACCGGTGAAACTTATTCTTTCCCGCATTCGTTCCACCACCAATCCGACACACACCTTTGTTGCATCCCCCGCCACGCACTCCATTCACCTCTGTCCTCAATCCGTTCTTGCCAGAAGCACGAATCTCACCAAAGGCAGCTTCTCCAGACCCCACAGCCAGTGCAGCCAGCAGCAGTCCCAGGCGAAAACCGTTCAACCGCAGGACCGGTGACATCGAACTAACGACCTATTTTCATAAATGCACACTAGTGGGATTTCATCGGACATCCACGCCAAGCACCTAGAAAAAACCGAGAGCATAATTGGACTCAAGAGACTCACAAAGCATTGTTGTGGCCAAATGAGGCGTCCAGAAAAGCGCCCGAGTGCCTCGATTAACCAGCTGCTCCAGTGCATGGAATCAATGCGCAATTCCAACCAATCGAACCACGCAAACTGGCATCATCGGATACCAGACGAATTGGTATTATCGAATACTAATTTGAAATATGCAGCCATAAATCTTGCCAATTTCTTAAACTTAAGCGCCTAAGTTTTGTAGCGTTCCATTCAGATGCTGCTTCAAAATCGGCCAGGACAAGCCTGGCCCTCATTAAATGGAGCCTCAAGGCAGGGATCAATTAAGCATCCTGACCATTGGCCCTGCGAAAATAATCTGAGTCGGCAAAAATATTCTCAAGATCTTGCCCAATGTCCTGTGCTGCTGCTGGCCCAATTGGTTGCTCCGCCAATCCAGCCAGGACCTGTTCGACTGCCAGCAGAAACAGCACCTCAAGAACGACAAACGCAACCTGCCGATCAGCCTGTTCTTCAGCCCACTCTCACACCAGCTCCGGAGGACTCTGACGAACTCCCAACATCAGGCGCAGCTCCGGCACTGATTCCCAGCTGGAGACCAACAGTGATCGGCGACTCGCCCTATTCCAAGGAAGAGATCGAGGCCGTTCTCAAACGCTGTGGCAAAGCAACACCCGCGAAGACATTGAGGGCTTGCGCTGCAGCTCTCACGGCCCGCTTCATCAAAGACGGATACGTGAACACCAGGGTTTACACCCTTCCCAAGCCTTACCCCGGCGCCCTCGAAGTGGTCATGGGAGTCATCGCTGAATTGCAGGTTGAAAGCAGCGATCCAGAGCTAAAGGCCAAGGTAGAGAAGCAACTCTCGCCCCTTTTGGGCAGTGTTCTCAACATCCCCACCCTTGAAAAAGCCCTCGTTGAGGTGCGTCGCGGCGGGGTTGGAAAAATCAACGGCAATATGGGTCGTCTGGGCAGTGATCCCACCAAAGCCGTGGTGACCTTGGGTGTAGAAGCAGCACCACCCACACCCTTACGAGGAGACTTCAGCATTGGGAATAATGGGTCTCCTGGCAATGGCGAATGGCGTTCGAATGCCGTTCTGCTTCAAAACGATTTCTTGAAGCGAGGCGATACAGCGCTGCTGTTCTTTGAACTCAAAAATGATGGCCAGCTGGAATTGGGATCGACCCTTCTTTCAGCCACATACACCTACCCGCTGTCAGACAGATGGAACCTCACTGGCTCTATTGGCTACAGCCACAGCAATTTCGTTGAATTCATAGGCGACCCACACAAACTCAACTTCCGGACATTGCAGGGCTTGATCCAGGTCGACACCGTATTCCACCAAGGACGCGGTCTTTCTTGGACAGGTGCGGCTGGGATCAGTGCCAGCCGGACAGACAGTTTCGAAGGCAACGCGAGTGTTCCCTTGGTCGTGGGTGGAGGAGAAGACGGTTGGATGCGTAGCGGAAACGTCAAGCTCAGCACCACCGTGAGTGGAATCACTGGCCCCGCAGGATGGAGCGCCAATGGCTATTTCCTCCAAGGTTTTCCGGGCCTGACCAATGATGAGCATCTGCATAATCTCGATCGTCTAGGCATCGATGTTGGCGAAGCACGAGCCATGGGGGGACTCGCCAATCTGACCTTGTTGGCCGCGCCAAACGTCATATTCAACCTTCGAGGAGCCGGTCAGGTTGCCTTCAGTTCACTCCCCTCAAGCATGGGGTTCAGCCTCGGTAGCGATGTCGGACTCATCGGTCTGCCGGGAAGCATCGCCAGTGGCGACAGTGGCTGGCTGGCTATTGGGGAACTGATTTGGACCGTCTGGAAAAACGACAAGCAACAGCTGCAACTCATCCCCTACGTCGGGAAAGGAGGAATCCATACTGAAATCGACGACGTGACCTTCGACGATCAGGTGGGATCAGGTGGATTAATCGCGCGGTACACCCACGGTCGGTGGCAAGTGGAGCTTGGCTGGGTCAACACCTTCGAAACCAATGACAACCCAGGCGTCTGGAACGACTGGTGGCTTGGCAATGGAATCCACACCAAGCTCCGCTATGCCTTTTGATCAGCTTTCGACGCGCCAGGTTTGATCAGAGGGCGTCCAGTCGTTCAGCTCTTCAGGGGTGAACCACAAACCGATTTCAAAAGCCGCGGTTTCGGGGGCATCCGAACCGTGAATCACATTGCGGCCGATGTTCACCGCAAGATCACCACGGATTGTTCCGGGCTCAGCTTCGAGGGGTTTGGTGGCACCAATCAACTTACGGGCACTTGCAATGACACCATCGCCCTCCCAGACCATGGCCACCACCGGACCGGAGGTAATGAAATCCACGAGTCCAGAGAAGAAGGGACGCTCCTTGTGAACGCCGTAATGCTGCTCAGCCAGGGCACGGCTTGGTGTGATCTGCTTGAGGCCAACCAATTTGAAACCCTTGCGCTCAAAACGGCCAAGGATCTCGCCCACGAGTCCCCGCTGCACACCATCGGGCTTGATCGCAACGAAAGAGCGTTCGGCCATGAAAAAAGCTTGAAAGTCATGCCATCGTCTGCGGACAACCCACCGGTTGGCAAGCGCAGCCTCAAAGCCGTCTTTAAATTTCAGTGATCTTGTTGGTTGAGGGTTGATGGTTCTGGCCGAAACCGATCGGTCCTGGTCCGTGTCCCGCAGTGCAGAGCTGTACGGGCTTGAACGTTGGGGTGAACCGTATTTTTCGATTAACAGTCGCGGGCACATCGTTGTTCAACCTCGCGGTGACCGCGGTGGATCCCTTGATCTCGTCGAGCTGGTGAAAGGCCTCACAGCACGCGACCTTCACCCACCTCTGCTGATCCGCTTCGACGACATTCTGGAAGACCGGCTCGAGCGCCTCCACGCCGCCTTCGAACGGGCCATCTCCCTTTACGACTACGACGGGCGATATCAAGGGGTGTTTCCAATCAAATGCAACCAGCAACGCCACGTGGTGGAGCATTTGGTTGATCGTGGCCAACGCTGGAGCTTCGGGTTGGAAGCCGGTAGCAAAGCCGAACTTCTGATCGCTTTAGCCCTGATCGAGGATCAGCAAGCATTGCTGATTTGCAACGGCTACAAAGACCGCCGCTACATCGAGACTGCAATCCTCGCGCGACGTCTGGGCCACCAGCCGGTGGTGGTGATCGAGCAAGCTGATGAAATTCAGCGCATTATCGAAGCCAGCAAAGAGCTTGGGGCTTCGCCCTTTATTGGCATTCGGGCGAAATTGTCAAGCCGCAGCACTGGGCGCTGGGGCAGTTCCGTCGGAAGCCGCGCCAAGTTCGGCCTGGATCTCAGCGAAATGCTCCAGACCGTTCAGGCCCTCGATGAGGCGGGACTACTTCAGGACCTTCGGCTGCTGCATTTCCACATCGGCAGTCAAATCAATGACATCGCCGTGCTGAAGGACGCCCTGCAGGAGGCTGGACAGATCTACGTCGAACTCAC
>WTGE01000178.1 GCA_011525445.1 Synechococcus sp. CO36386bin_37 | reverse complement strand
CCAAAGAGGTGGGGTGCAATTCACTCAACTGGAAGATCTCGTGCTCCTTCTGGATCTTCCTGATGATCTCGCGGAGATCTGGTCACCTCACTTGTCCTTCCGCTGGCACGGAGACTCCCCCATCCTGCCTAAACCAGCTCCACTGGATGTCAACGCAGCTGCTCCTACCTTGTTGGACAAGACTCTTCTCTGGCCTAAACCCAGGCTTCAAAACCTTATCGAGGAACGGCGCCGTCAGCCCTTCGCCCATCTCGCGGATCTTCAGGAACGACTTTGTCTACCGCCCGATGTTGTGGAACACCTCATCGGGCGCGTGACTTTTGGAGCCAGACCATCGGGGCCCAGCCTGCCTCCGAGAGGGTGAACTTATGGCGACTTCATCAAGCCAGGGCAACTTGTTTGAACACCCCATCACTGAAACCAATGGCCTCGTCGGGCGATCACTGCCACTGAATTCAACTCTCTTACAGGAGTGGCAAGCACGAATCCACCAGTTTCAGGCTCCTCTTTTTGAGCGCCGTCAACCATCCACTGAACAACAACACCTCTTCGCCTCAATTCAGGGGTTTCCCGTCCATGACTTCCAACCACTGCAGCTCAGACCTCTACCCCTAAGCTTTTGGCGATGGCCTAACAGTCCCCATCGAGGAGCGGCCATTTATTTGGTAATGGATCGTCCCAAAAATCTGCGATATCCCATCCTGCTTTATGTAGGTGAAACCATGGCGGCTGACCGGCGCTGGAAGGGAGAACACGACTGCAAGGCCTACTTAGCGAGTTACCAAGAAGCCTGTATGAATACTGGCATGAACTGCAGTGCAAGCATCCGTTTCTGGGCTGACGTGCCGCAAGAAACCCACGCACGGCGACGGCTGGAGCAGTCACTGATTCGCCTCTGGCAACCCCCTTTCAACAAGGAGACACGTCAGCGCTGGGCGACTCCCTTTCATGCTTGTTGAGCGCGCCTCTTAGCATCCATCCGTGCGTTCAATCTCCATGCAGATCTCCCTCTCCTCGGCCCAGATACAGGCGTGGTCAGGATCAGTCTTAGCTCTTGGCATCTCTGAGGGGGATCCGAATGGTTGGATCCCCGCGATGGAGGAGCGCTTTGCCATTTCAATCCGCGACTGGTTGGAACAAAGGAAGTTCCATGGGAAAGCCGGAGAAAGCGCAACCCTCCAATTGCTCAAACCGGATTGCAGCTGTCTCGTCCTCGTCGGATTGGGACCCGTTGAAGAACTGGATGTCAATACCTTTCGGCAAGCCGCTGCATCTGCAGCACGTGCCAGCAAGGAACAGTGCGGCAGCATGGGCCTGCTCCTACCCTGGGCTGAAATTGATGCAACGGAAGCTGTTGCGGTTGCTGCGCAAGCGGTAAGGCTGGCGGTTTACAGGGATCAACGGTTCCGAAGCAAGCCTGAGCCCAGCACCTACCCGGAACGGATTGAACTGCTGGGCCCCCTCCCAACGAGCCTGAGCAGCGCCATTGAAGACGTTCAGCCCCTCTGCGCCGGCGTCGAACTCGCAAGAGAGCTTGTCGCCGCTCCCCCGAACAGCTTGACCCCATCAGCACTCGCCGAGAGCGCCGCCGAGATGGCACGCGACCATGACTTGGAGTTGAAGGTGCTCGAGCGCAGCGATTGCGAGGCCAGAGGAATGGGATCGTTTCTCTCCGTTTGTCAGGGTTCGGATTTGGATCCCAAGTTCATCCATCTCACCTATCACCCCACGGGTCCCGTAACACGTCGGGTCGTGCTGGTGGGGAAAGGGCTTACCTTCGATTCCGGTGGTTACAACCTCAAAGTGGGTGCCGCCCAGATCGACATGATGAAATTTGATATGGGCGGAAGCGCAGCTGTACTAGGTGCGATGCGAGCGATCGCAGAGTTGCGTCCATCAGGAATCGAAGTGCACACGGTGGTGGCCTCCTGCGAAAACATGATCAACGGTTCGGCCGTTCACCCAGGTGACATCGTCACAGCCTCCAATGGCACCACGATAGAAATCAACAACACCGATGCAGAAGGGCGACTCACCTTGGCTGATGCCCTCGTCTATGCGTGCGAGCTCGAGCCTGATGCGATTGTTGATCTCGCCACCCTCACTGGAGCCTGCGTCATCGCCCTTGGAGATGAGATTGCTGGACTATGGACTGGTGATGACTCGCTTGCTAGCGCCTTAGAGGAAGCAGCGAGGGATGCGGGTGAGGGACTGTGGCGAATGCCAATGCATAGCGCTTATCGCAAAGGGCTGAAATCTCTTCTTGCGGATTTGAAGAACACCGGTCCTCGCCCGGGAGGATCAATCACAGCCGCACTCTTCCTCAAGGAATTCGTCAAGAGCTCCATTCCCTGGGCACATATTGACATCGCAGGAACGGTCTGGAGCGATAAGGGCAGAGGCATGGACCCCGCTGGGGCGACGGGTTACGGAGTACGAACTTTAGTGAACTGGGTTTGTGCTCAAACCCAGCACACCGAGGCTTAGGTTTTGCTGAAACCAAAATCAGATCCACTCGAATGGCTTCCAGATCCTTGCGCTGGTATGTGCGGGCTCAACTCGGAGTACTGCTTCTACCCACGGGACTCTGTCTGTTAGGGGAAGCCATCAGTCGACGGATCATTCAGCTCTTAGGGCAAGATCGTGGCCCTTGGTTTTGGTACGGAACTCTGAGCTTGATTTGCATCAATGCCGGAGTTGGCCTGATGATCGAAAGCGGGTTATTCAGGGGTTATCCGGGGCGGTCAACGGATTAGGACGCGACGGCAGCAACCACACGTTGCGTCGGACGCTCGAGAGCATGAATCTGCCAACGCGCCCTCTCGGAACAACCTGACAGGACACGATCCAAATCATCAGAAGCCTGCTTGGTGGACGGATATGGCCCAACATGACGCGTAACAAGGCCGTCTTTGATCGTCAGCAGATACATACAACCCCTCCCCTCAATGTTGCACCAATGGTAATGACAAATTATTGACGCGTCGAGAGGGGAAAACCCGCACCTTCACTGAGAACTGCCTGAATCGAATCAGAACCGAAATTACAGATTTTCTACGGAATTCACCCCGATAATCATTGTTGGCCTGCTTGCAACCAATCAGCACCAGTTCGTGCGCGTTTGCCCCAAACCGCGTCTAACCGACGATCACGACCGCAACTGAAGCGGTAGTAGCGATAACGCAGCTCATTGTTAACAGCATAATTCTGGTGATACTTTTCAGCAGGCCAAAAACGTTTTGCCTTACGTATCTGCACCTTGATCTTGTTTTGTGAAACACCTAATTCATTCGCAGCAGAGGCAGCACTGTCTCTGGCAATGACGGCCTGCTTCTCTCCGTCAGTAAAAATAACAGGCCTATAAGAGTCTCCACGGTCACAAAATTGTCCCTGACCATCAAGGGGATCAATATTACGCCAATAATGCAACAAAAGATCAGAATAACTAATTTTTTCGGGATCAAATTGCACTCGAACAACCTCTTGATGACCACTTTTTTCACCACTTACTTGCTGATAGGTCGGGTTTTCTAAAGAACCGCCGCTGTAACCACTTTCCGCCGAAAGAACACCTCTTACCTTCTCTAGATCATGTTCCAGGCACCAAAAACAGCCCCCTGCAAAAACGGCATTCTGCTCAGATGCCAGAACAGACATTGGATTCAGCAACAGCAGCAGGCTGGTCAAAATCAGCGGAATCACAGTTCGCATCAGCTCAGGGTGAAATTTGAATCTGGTCAAAAATGGCCTCTGCAGCACGATCTGTGACACCAGGTTCTCCCAGCGTGTCACGCAAGCGCTCATACCCATCCAGAACCCTTTGACGCTCAACGCCTCGTTCCATTAGCGGAATCGCCAATTCCACAAGCTGAGCAGCATTAAATTCGTCCTGCAAGAGTTCCGGGACGAGACGCTCCTTTAAAAGAAGGTTGACAGGCGAAATATGCTCAACACGAAAACGCAAGACATGACGAGCAACCCACGCAGTAGGGCGACTGACGCGATAACCGACAACCTGAGGAACCCCCTGAAGGGCGAGTTCCAAATTCACAGTCCCCGATTTTCCAAGTGCTAAATCAGCAGCAGCAAACAGGTGGGGCTTAAGCGCGTCTGCTTGATCTGCGGAAATCACCCTACCGCGCACTCCAGCCTGCTCAAGTGCCTGTTGCAGCGGCTGTTCGAAACGTGTCAGACCAGCTGGCACCAAAACATACAAGGATGGGTCGCGCCTCTGAAGCACGGATGCCGCTTGAACCAATTCAGGCATGAGATAGCGCAGCTCCTGAGGGCGTGACGCAGGCAGCAGCAGCAGCAAGGATCCCTCTGCAGGAAGGTCCAGGGCAACGCGGGCAGCCTGACGATCCAGAGAATTCGCAACGAGGAACCGTCCCGCTACGCTGCCCGGCTGAATTCCTTCAGGGTCGGCGCCGAGGACTACTGGCCGAGCAAGAATCGGATCACGACCGCGGATCTCCTGCAACGGGCGGCGACGGTCGACGGTCTCAATGCCGCCGATCTCAACTACCCCGATCACTTCGACGACACGTCACCGAGGGAGCTCGCCGCCGTTCTCGACCGACTCGGTATCGAGCTGAAC
>WTGE01000042.1 GCA_011525445.1 Synechococcus sp. CO36386bin_37 | reverse complement strand
TTCTTGGTGCTGGTGTGCTGGTGCTGACCGCAGGCAATGTCTATTTGACGTTGCAACGGGGTTCTGAAAGGCTTTGGGAGGATGTAATTGCGCCTCAGCAGGGCGATTTAACGTTCAAAGTTCATGTTGCTCAATTTGTCAGAGTAAGATTAGAGGCTTTTTTTGTTGTCATTTTAATAGGTCTTTTGCTTGTAATTGACCAGTTAAGTGCTAATCTTCGAATGATTCCGGCAACTGCAATAAGCGAATTATCCCTCACAATTCCTTGGCTTGCAAGCATTCTTTCTCGCGTTCCAGTTCTTCAGTTTGGCCGGTTAATGGTCCCATTTCTGGTCTTTTCAGCATCTGCTTTATTGCTACAGTTTCTTCTCTCTAATTCCAAGGTCCCATTCAGGCCGTTACTCCCTGGTTCTTTATTAATTGGTTTATCTTTAACTGTTCTCAACCTTGCAGTGAGTCGAAGTATCCTTTCGCTGGGTTCACGATTCCAGGCTTATGGTGTGATTGGGAGTGTCTTGGTGCTCACGTTGTGGGTTTGGGTTGTGGGTGTTGTGATTTATTTCGGTCAATGTTGGAGTGTTGAGTTGGCGCGTACATCTTTAAAATTTGGCAGAAATCCGAACAGAATGAGCCATGACTAAAATCATTTGTTTGGCGATTATGAGAACACGTCACGTTTGCAGTGTTGAATGATGGGACGCGTCCCGCCGCTCCTTTGGCTCCTTCTACTCGCTCTGTTGATTTTGCCAACAGCTGCTGGACGAATCCTCCTGGACTTGGTTGGTGGGCTACTGCTCACGCTCTTGGCCCTGCCTGTTCTTCTAGGTGGTTTGGGGTGGATTGGCTGGAAGGTTTTGCAGAGCCGTGTCAGAACCTGTGAAGCCTGTGGACTTAGCACCATGACCACTGGCGATCGTTGTCCTGCCTGCGGGTCCATGCTCCCATCCAAGAAATCAGGGGAATCCTCGGAACAGTCTGTGGCCGATTCACGTCCTGCTAGTGATGTGACAATCGATATCAAAGCTGAGGATATTGATTCTTAGTGAGCGTTTTTATGATGATTCTGAATCGTTTTCACTGAGTTTCCTCTCGCGGAGGTAAAGAAAGAGTGGGCCCCCGCATGCGAATGAAATGCCAAAGCATACGAGTAACGAGATCCACCAACCCTTGATCTGAAGCCTTCTTCCCTCGATAGAGATCCAAATGCTGAATGCTGTTGCTGCAATTAATAAATCTCGACTCAGCGATCGTGATGCTGCATTGACATTGGAATCTTGAATGAATGTCATTAAGTCGAATCCTCCATTGGGATTCATCTGTATAAATTCCAGATTGGCCTGCCAAGGCAATACCGCTCCCAATCCTGCTAGGAGCAGATACATCCACGGAAGAATTTTACTCATTTTTGCCTTTATCGTAAATTTGTTTTGCCATACTATCTTGATCAAGTTCCCATACGGATTGTTCAACCTGGGTCAGCAGAAAGTCGCATCGCTCAAGATAGATTGAGGCTCTTGCATGATTGTGCTGAAGATCTGCCAAAGGTACGGAATCGTCTTGCAAACGTGCCAGTAACAGATCAAGGGCCTGTAAGGCCTCTTCGTAGCTGAGCTTCTGAGCGTCTTTTCGCCACGTTTCGAGATCAAACTGTTGATTGTGTTCAGCTTTTCTTCTGGGCATGGTGATTAAAGGCTGGTTGTCGGGGCGTCTGTTGGTTCAATCGCGTTGATCGTTTCCGTAACGGCTTGGATAACACCATCCTTAAGTCGAATTTGCAGAGTTTCATGCTGTGAGACGTCTTGTACGCTCTGAACGGGCGAACCACCTTTTGCGCTGAGTATTGCAAATCCTCGATTGAGCCATCGTTGGGGTGAAAGCGCTTGCAGCAATTGTTGTTTTTGTAGCCACTGGTCACGGCGATGTCGTAGTGCGATGGCAGGACGGTGAGTCTGCAAAAGTTCTCGTCTGTCCCTAAGGGAGGAGGCCTCTTGTTCCAGGCGCCATCGTTTGAAATCGTTCAGACGGGACCGTTTTTCGTGAAGGGAGTGCTGGGCGGTGTCCCGACTCGGCATCAATCTGACTATGGCTGCAGTTGGAGTTGCAGCACGATGATCCGCCACCAAATCAGCCACTGTCAGATCGTCTTCATGCCCTACACCGGTGACGACGGGAATCGGAAAAGTGGCCAGCCTCCGGCAGAGATCGGCATCATCAAACACCATTAAATCTTCACGGCTTCCTCCACCTCGAGCGATCACGATGGCGTCGAGATCAAGGCGTTGATGCTGTTGCGCCAGACGACTTAGAACTCTGCAGATGGCCGGGGCAACATCACCCTGGACAGGAATCGAAACAACCAGCAACTCACAGAGGGGCCAA
Source organism: Synechococcus sp. CO36386bin_37 (assembly GCA_011525445.1). Next base: position 2,235 of record WTGE01000042.1, on the reverse strand, counting down.
CGCTCCTGGGCGGTACGCAGCATGTCAGCGAGGGCTGAGCTGGGAACGCTTGTGAGGAGTGCAATCTGCCTGGGGAAATGCGGCAACGGACGCTGCCTGTTCGCGTTGATGAGGCCTTCATCCAGTAGGAGGGCTCGGACCGTTTCAAAACGTCTCAGTACCGTATTCAGACTCGGTCTGATGTCGAGAACTTGAATGGCAAGGGTTGCTCGGGCTGCCCAAAAATTGAGCCTGCCGATCACTGTCACTCCTTCGCCGTCCTTGGGGACAAAGTTCAATTGTTTGAGTTTGGAGGCCCAAGCGACGGTTGTGATGCTGGCGTCTCCGTCCGTCAAGGTGAGCCAGAGATGCCCCTTTTTGATCTGCGGTCGCGATACTGTTGCCCGGATCACGAAACGTGGTGCAAACCCTCTTTCTAAAAGGGTTCCTATTGCGTTATTCAGTTCAGTTACCGAGTAGCTCGGAAGTGATTCAGCGCTCAAGACGTTGGTAGGCCAATCCCCAATAGATGCTCACGAGGCCTGAAACGACACTCACAATGACCCCCCATTGCTGGTGAATCTGTGTCAATCCGATCGTCAGGATGATGAGCATGCTGCTCAGGAGCCTTGCTCCATCACGACGATTCCTAGCAAAGAAGGGAAGCATTGCTAGAACTTCGCAAGTGTTTTTATTTTGGCTGAGCATGGTCCATAAAAAATCCCACCGTGATTTCCGGTGGGATTCGATGGTTAATTCGAACGTCGTTCGTTCAGATCAGCCAAGACCAACCTGAGTCAGGATGCCCTGACCAGTGAGCAGCTCAGTGCCCAGACCAATGACGAAACCAAGCATGGCAAGCCTGCCATTCCAGGTTTCTGCAAAGTTGACGAAACCAAAACGAGGTGCGTTTTCGGACATGTGAAATTCCAGGACTGAAAGGATCTTAACAAACCGTATCGTTACATTGGTTGTCGATTTGGACACATTTCAGTGTTTTCTCCCACGCGTTGTTGCTCTTTTCTTGGCAAAAGCCGTTGGTTGAGCTGTCGCTGGATCTTCTGGCCATGGGTGCTTCGGGTAGCGGCCGCGCATCTCTTTGCGCACGTGTTGATAGCTGCCACTCCAGAACATCCTCAAGTCGCGTGTTCGTTGAAGAGGGCGTCCCGCTGGTGATAGCAACTCAATGGTGACGGGTAGTTTCCCATTCAGAACGGCAGGCCCTTCTTCGCAGCCGAACATCTCTTGAAGCTTCACCGAAAGGACAATGTCGTCATTCTCGTAGTCGAGTTCTGCAAGGCGCCCCGATGGAAGGGAAATTCGTTGTGGTAGAAGCTGATCGAGTTGACAACGATTCGACCAGTCAAGATCGCCCCAGAGCGCTTCAACGAGTTGCTCTTCTTTGAGGTCATCCCAGCCTCTGCACTCCAAAAGAGCATCCCCAATCCAGGTTCTGAGGTGACTTTCCAAATGCTGGCGCGTTCGTAGGGGCCACGGGGCTTGAAGATGTTGGCGGGCTAAGTCAAGGCGACAACGCAGCTGCTCCGTTCGTTTGCTCCAGGGGAGTGCAGACAGACCCTCTTTTTGGAGTTGCTCAATCAAGACATCTCGGCTTTGTTCGGAAGGCACAAGTTGTTGTGACTCTCGTGCGAGTTCCAACGCGCCTAGTTTCAACACCCGTTCCGAACGGATCCGCTTGCTGGTTTCATCCCAATGAACACGCTCGATCCACGAGCCGTTCTGACGCGCAAAGTCCTTCACCCACTGCAGGGTGAGGGGTAAGGCCAGTTGCACCTTGGCTTTCGTCTCACCGAGATCCAGTTGAGCAACAGCGAGTGCCTCTGCTCCATCGAGCGGATCACAGTGATGCAGAGCTGCACCTCGGCCTTGGCGAAGTAAAAATTGTCCGCGCTGCCCCGATCGTGCGACCGCCAACCATTCTGGAAAGGCTGTAGCAATCAGCTCAGCTGCGATCTGCTCGTCTGTTGTTTCCAAAGAATGAGCCCGCTCAGGGCAATCCAACTGGCCCAATTGTTTGAGCCATCGAAGGCTCTGTTGCAACACCGGTTGAATGCGTTGAGCTGCTTTCCGATCAATCTGCACCCGACTGGATGAACGGAAGCTCCTCAATATCATCATGCGAGGCCAAAGGTCACAACCGTGATCCTGCTGACTGAGCAAATCCCTTTCACTGAGGATTGCGGCGAGATCTGCACCCAACTGTGGTCGTCCCCAAGCCCGCGCATGCAGCAGCAG